>DPYI01000055.1 GCA_003545435.1 Patescibacteria group bacterium
GAGGGTTTTGAGATGAGTTCTAGCTAAAATAAATATTACTCCGAGAAAAACTGCGAAAAGGATTAATATAAGGGCAATTTGAAAAAATCCGAAGCGGTGCTCCATAGATTCTCCGCCAGAGGCGGATCAGCCTTCGGCTGAGAACCAAGATGATCCCGATACTCTTGTCTATACCGCTGAGCATGCCGGTTGCGGACCCATTCGTCGTTATAGTCCGAGGGCAGAAAGCTCCAGTTCCTCGCAGAAACCATCAATCCCAAGCTGCTCCTTGAAATGATTTTAAGGAGTTCTTACCCTCGAATATTACTTATTATACATTGTCTCATCCCGAGGCTAAATGAGACAAATGAGACAGTATAAAGGGAGTGTTTCATTTTCTAGGATAGTATACTTATAATTTATGTGATAGAGTTTGATATAGTCAAGCCTGCTCACACTTTCAATACGGCATTTTGGCAGGTCAAATTATATCTTTTCACCAAATCTTACGCGTTTTTGAAAATCAACGAGTTAACTCGTACATTCGTGGACACAATGAGGTAAGCCATCTTAATGGGCCAAGTTGATCTTTCTAATGCGCGTCTAGAACTTTTCCGACGGCAAAATCACCAAATATCGTTACTTTATCGCCAACCATACGAATTGCTGATGCGGGACGTTGTGGACTAATCTCTTGTGTGAGCGCTTGGCGCAGTGACTGCCCCTTATCTTCACCATATGCGACAAGCAAGATTGACCGCGCCTCAAGAATATTTCCGATTCCCTGTGTCAGGGCCATACCCGGTGAGGCCTGCCCTCGATCTACCTGATCTCGTTGGATGGTCGTTACATCAAGTTGTGCCAAATGGCCACCCATGTCAAAGGGTGTTCCTGATTCATTAAACGCGACATGACATCCAGTCTGCGTTTTATCAGACCATGGTCCAATACCTAAAATTGCTAAGTCTACTGGATGAGAACGCAATAACTTATCATATTGCTTTGCTTCGGCAACACCATCTTTTGCTAATCCATTTAACTCAAAAACCGTACCAATATGAAGAGGTTTCCAAACTAATTCGCGAAGATATCGTACAAAACTGAAATCTTCCTTATCCGGATCTGCCGGATAATACTCATCGAGATGAAACGCGGTGGTTCGAGAAAAATCTACTTCGCCCCTTTCCACAAGCTTCGCAAGCTCCTTATATACAGGCACCATTGTATTACCTGTGGCGAAAGTTATGGTTGCCGTAGGATTCTGTTCGACCACCAACGCAATGGCACCTGCAGCGGCAAGAGCCGTTTCCTCTTTTGAACGAAATATTTCTATTCGAGCAATTTCCGGATGAAGGATTTCTCGAATGGGCTGAATCTTTAATTCCTCTTTTAACATGAATATAGTATACACTATTGTGTCAATATGGTGCCCTAAAGTACCGATTTTAGTAACAAGTTTTGAAGAATTCTATTCACTTTTTGTTAGTAATTTTGTGACCCAACTTCTAACTAGGGGCCTATTTCCATTTATTTCGACTGTCTCCAATCCAATGATAAAATATCCCTCAGACTCATAAAGAGACATCGATGTACTTCTGGCAAGGGCAATACCTATTATCTTTCCCTCTTTTAGGGCTAATTTTTCCCTAAGCCGATATAATTTTTTGCCAATACCTAGATTCCGAAATTCATCTTCAACTGCAAGTCCATAAAACTGTGCTACTCCATTCTCATAACCTTCACCATAAAATTCACGCATACGTTGTTGTAAACCCTTATTCATAAGACTTGCAATCTCTGGTTTCAAACGAAGTCTGCCCGCACCGATAACGACATTCTCCTCAAGGGCGATCACATAACGAACCTCTTCCTTACCGTCTTCAATGCTAGAAAATGTAAAACCCATCGGGGTATAAAGCGTTTTCTCAATCAGTTTCTTGGCGTATTCAATTTCTTCCGACGTTATGGCCTGTTTTACTTCAATAATCCCGGGCGTTTTTATTTCTTTGATACACATAAGTTATGGTAAAATACTATTGTTTTTTTAGTAAATTCCACCCTGTATTTTTTTTCGAAAGAATAGTTAAATCAATGTCAGCGAGTATTATTTCCGAATGAGAGGACTTATTTTTTACCAATATTCCATCTGGGCTGGCAATTAAACTTTTTCCAAAGTATCGAATATTCCACGGTTTTTCTTTCCCCATACGATTGCTAATCGCAAAAAATACCTCGTTGCGACCCGACTCTGTAATGGCTTCATGTTCCCATAATCTTTCCGCTACCTCACCGAAGGAAACGCTTGGGCAAAAGATGACTTGCGCCCCGCGTCTAGCTAGAAAACGCGACATTTCAGGAAAATGGCGGTCATAACAAATGATAACACCAAAAGTGAGCTTATCAGTGTGAAAAACGATTAACTTTTTCGACACACCAGGGCGAAAATAATATTTTTCGTAAAATGAGCCTTGCTCATTTATTCCATTTGGAATATGAGTTTTTCGATATTTACCCAATAATACTCCCTTGTCTATTATAACTGCGGTATCGTAGTACTTGCCGTTATCCTTTTCAAAAATTGGGACTATAACAGTAAGACTATATTTTTTAGATGCGATACGAATTTTTTTTATTGTGGGACCACCTTTAGCGTCTTCTGCAGTTTGAAGCCAAAATGAGTCTCTAGTTAAAGGAAAATACGGAAAAGAAAAAAGCTCGCCCAGACAAATAATATCTGCATGATGACGGTACGCCCATGCTATTAGCACAATATTATGGTCTATATTCGTTTTTCTAACTTCTTCAAAATTATCCTGAAGAGTCTTAAGTTTTGATAAGGAAACAGGCATTTCTTTATATGCATTAACGGTTTGTGTAAGAGCAATGCGAATTAATTGTTTTTTCATGTTGACTTGCTTTTTTTATGCATCGAATCACTAAGTAAGGTAAGAAAAATTTCCGTTTGATTCTGAATACCTCCATAGGGAGTATTATTAAAATAGCGAGCATGACCATTCATAAACTTTTCGACCATGGAAAAATTAAACCAATCATGCCGTGAACCCAAAAGTTGTGCCAATGTAAACATCACTTTCTCTTTTCCGCCGGACAGCGCATAGTATGCAAGTTGCGCCACTTCAAATTCACGCGCGTACGGACCGCTGATTTCAAGATCAAAGTCAATATGAAGTGCTCCATACTCAGGAACTATCAGAATGTTTCGAGACCAACGATCTCCGTAAACCACACCCTTTGAGTGAGCAGAGAACAAATCTTCAATAAGTTGATATATCACAGTATTTGCCTCTTTTGTTTCAGAATCCGAAAGAAACACATCTAACGTTTTTGCAGTGGGGAAAAAATGATAAACGAGATCTGTTCCTTTTTTATCGAGGGGCGGTAGAACACGCAAACCTGTCTCTGCAGCCTTACGGGTAAATTCATACTGTTCAGATGGGTTTCTTTTTCTGAATCTCCCTCCCACTTCGATAAACCCAAGGAACTTGTACTCAAAATAGATTGATCGAAATAAATCTGTATTTTCATGCGGGACGCGCAAAAGAGCATTTTCATGACGCTCTCCCAGTAAAGGGATGTGTTCATTCAGTGCGCCGTTTATAGGCTGCATGTTTCTTAGTTCAATCCATTTCATAATCGTTTACGTGATGGCTATGATTTAGTCGTTTCATTTCCTTTTATCGCCCATATACCTTCCCATGCTGTTTGATTCGAAGGCAGAATGAGTTCGATAACTACCGGACATTGAACTTTTGCGGCAGATTGAAACGCACTTCGCAAATGTTGTTGAGCGAGGCTGAACGATACACGATCCGGGTCAACTACTATTTGATGTGAGCGAATACCAAATGACTTTGCAATATCTGTATAAGACATTTTAGGCACATTATTAAGAAATCGATGATTGCCGGAATCAAAGGCACTTTTATCTTGATAATGTATCTGTTTCATTAAGGAAACACTTTTCCCATTGTTACATATTATATAAACTACAGGTACCTGTTCCTGCGAAATAAAAGCAAGCGCTTGAAAAGCATTTGTGAATGACTGATCTCCAATCGTACAAAATACATTTGCCTCAGTGTTAGAATATGCAAGTCCAGCCGCGTAGGCCATTCCGCCTCCGATAAATGCTCCGTGGTCGCCGAACACACGCAATTTTTTAGGGAATAAGTCATAATATTGTGAAAGTAATCCGCCAAACATTTGACTGTCATCAACTAAAATTGGCTGACGCAGTTGTGTGAATATTTTGGCGAGTTCACTAGAAATCATATTTCTCATTTTTGTATATTTGAACACTGATGATTTTGACTGTCGTTGACCGGAAACACTCTTACAATATTTTTTAAATATATTTATAGAATCCTTTTTAGGTGGAATAACTTTCAAAAGCTCCCTCATTTTAGTAACAGGGTTACCCGAAAGTAGCATATCACTATCTGTCAAATACCCATTTTTTATCGTCATCAATGGATTTGAAGTTATGGCAATTTTTACACATTTTGGTAATGCGCCTACAACACGCTCATACGCATTTCTATCCTCAATTGTAATCAGGAGATCTGTCTCACTCATAAGCTTTTTGTGATAAGGATTATCTCCATCGTACTGTCCCACAAAATATGGATTGTATTTTTGAGCGGTACTTTCAAATAGCATTGGTCCACGACGATAGGCAACTTGTAAAATCGGTGCTCGTAACTTTTCTGCAAATTGCTGTAAAGCTGGTTTTGCGTAAATATTTTTATACAAAAAATCATCGACGAGTATAACTGGGTGTTTCTTGTTTTTTATTATCCGGCTAACTTTTTTTAACTCATTATGGTTCATTGATATTACTGGAGTTGATATATTAATGTTTTGAACATACTCTAATGGTATCCAACGACGTTCGAACGCGTCCTGTGGAATACCAACAATTGTTGGACCTACTGGAAAACTTCGCGATTCCCGAATTGCTTTGATAATTACAGAAATAAACGCTTTTGCCTTATTATGAGATTTGTTTATTAATGGTGCAGGTGGAGGGAGATCTGTTATTTCCCAAGCATATTTAACAAATTTTCCAAGTGTTGAAATAAGATCTGATTCCCCATGAGGAGGAAGATATTTACTTGATGAAGTAGATGGTAATCCAATAATAAATACAGTGCCTATTTCATTCCGTCGGGCGTCCGCTATTGCACCGGCCGCGTTCGTTCCGCCACGTGCTCCATGAAGCAGAGCAACCGATTTTGAAGATAACAATGATGAACCGCCCGCAGCCATAAAAGCCGACTCTTTATCTCCCCGTCCATTAATTAATGTTATATTCGGTGTACGCAAAAGAGCATCACAAAAAACAAGTTCCGAAGTCCCAGGGTACGCAAAAACATGAGATACTTTATTTTTAATAAGCAAAATAGAAACGGCTTCAGCGCCAGTCAGTAAGATCTCTTTCTCTTTTACTGAGTTAAGGTAGGCTCTAAGCACTCGTTTAGCTTCAAGAAATGGACATTTCGCTTCTTTAGCAATTGTGTTTGAAAATTTAGTCTCGCCATATGCGACAATTAAAGCTCTCGTTAGCCCATATGGATATCCACCCTCATCTTCAAGTAGTTTTTTGATAATATAAGAAATACGTGTTTGATCGGGCGGGCTCTTGTTAGCAATATCATTAAATCTTGTTGTATATATTCCAAAAAACTCAAGCGTCATATTGGCCTCCTTGAAGTATTTTTTCTAAATCAACTCCACCATAAGGTAAAGCTTTTTCTTTATAATAAACAATGCGGCATCCATCGGAATGAGATTTATCAACATCAAGACTAAAATTTCCTTTGGCTATTTCAAAAAGTGCAAACGAAAGAGATGGCCAATCACTTTCACGTTTTTGTTTAAGTTCGTGTTCCCAAGCTGATTGTGTTGTTACGGGAAAAGGACCGGTATAAGTTACCCACGGGCCTATTGATAAAATTTCTCCTGTATCGTGACCCTCTGTCACAATAAACGTACAGGTCCTCGTTTTTTTTTCGCCAGCAGAAAGTGCCATAAGAACCGGATTTATCCCTCGATACTTTCGTTCATGAGTTGTTGAATTCATAACCGTAAGATCGCCTGCGTGTTGGTTAATCATCCGCAAATTAAAATACGAAAGAAGATCACCTTGAATCCACCGGTGATACGATAAAACCACAAAGTTAAATTTTTTGCCTCGTTTTCTCTCCAGCTCTTGAATATCTTGAAGAATATGGTTATGAAATCGTACTGCACAGCTCTCGTATTTTTTAGCTTTAGTTGGATTATTTTTACATTTTGCCCATATCCCGCATTCTTTTTCAAAATCGTACGCCAGCACCGCAATGTGATAGCTTTTAGCTATAGCAATCGCTTTAATACCTAAACGATCCGTCACAATAAGATCAATCGATAATAATGTGGGGTACCTTTGTGAGATATCGACTGCGGCTTGTAAATTTCCACCACCACCGCTCACAAACACAATAACACTCATTGGATTATTTTGACGAGGCTTGTATAATAATTTGCGATGTTCATTTCCTAATATAATTTTTTTCATATTTTTTTCTCATAATAGGCTTTGCGCGGCCGCGAACGTTTGTATAAGAAGAATTCTTAGAACCTCCAGCTCTCTTTGAGTAATTGTAAGTGGCGGATTAATCGCAAGAACATGAGGAGAAAGCCCTGTTGAAGCTAATATAGCGCCATGAAATCCATTAACTGCATTTTTTCGAGCTATCGTCATCGCAAAATCATCGATTTGTCCAGCAATATTTTTGCGAAGAACAATTCGCCCAAGCGCACCAATGGCGTATCCGCTTTTTGCTATTGGAAATTCTTTGACTACAGCACTAATCATTTCAGAAAGCTTTCGTTCTATGCGGTTAACGTCTGCATGAATAGTTTTCCATTGCGCGTAACGATCAAGTACGGTATCTGCTATCGCAAGCGAAAGGGTGTTGTTCGTAAATGTTGAAGAGTGTGTGCCAGGAGGAAATCGCTCAGGCATCATATAAGGATTTTTTGCCCAAACGCAGCTTAATGGTGCAAGTCCATTTGTCAGGGCCTTTGACAAAATCACTATATCTGGAATGAAATCATAGTGTTCAAATCCAAACATTGGTCCAGTTCTGTGAAAACCACAAAAGATTTCATCAACAACTATCAATGCCCCGAGCTCTCTAAAGCGTTTGACAACCGCTTCTAGGTATCGTTTTGGAGGCTTGACGATACCTCCAGCGTTGAGAACTGGTTCTATGATAAGAGCGGCAATGTCTCCTTCTCCTTTGTTGGTAACTACGCCGCCAATTTCTCCCCGTGTAATTCGATCAACAGAATCAAGCGCGGCGTTTACGAATGCTTCCTCAGTTTTTAAATACGTACTATATTCAACGTCCGGATATGGAAGCCGAATAACCGGAATACGCCAGTCGCCAAGAAATGCACGATATCGATGACTTGCGCTTAACTGAGAAATAAATATTGACCTCCCATGGTAACCACCCTCAAAAACTGCAAACTGAGACTTTCTATGGTTGCTTTTGACGACTTTAATTGCTAGTTCGACACCTTGAGCGCCACCAAGTTCAAACGCCACCTTTCCCTGTTCTCCGGTAGCTTTATAAAAAAGATTTGCAAGTCGTTTGGCAACTCGCAAACGAAGCTCAGTTTCACAAAAAGACGGCATGGACGGTATTTTTTCTACCTTCTTCCAAGATTCTTTCAGAATTGAGGCATCGAAGCCAAGATTAGCAGTTCCATTTGCTGCATCCGCGCTAAGATATCGGTAGCCGCCAATATCTTCAAGAGCACTACCCTTCGCCTTAATAAATATGGGTACTGGTTCGTGTCTATAAATAAAATCACCATGAGCAACAAAAGAAGTTTTTGAAGATTCTGACCGATGTCCTACAACATACTTATTCCCCATAGGCAAATATTACCGACTAATATTAGCTTTTGGGGCTTATTATAGTACTAAAAACACAAAAGACAAGGCGAGCTGACTAGCTTCACCGGCTAACTATTTAACTGTCACGCTCTTAGCTATGTTTCGAGGCTTATCAACATTATGCCCAAGGCTTTTTGCCATATAATACGCTAAGAGTTGCAAAGGCACTATATTCATGACAGCGCTTACTTCTCCCAAGTCAGGAACTTCTATATAATCGTCAAAGCTTTCATCGGGCTGAGGGGCCACTACTACAATCTGCGATCCACGGGCATTTACTTCATGAAGTGCGTTGAGCACATCAGTCTTTACAAAATCGTTTGAGAGAACAAAAACTACCGGCATACCAGGCTCCATTAAGGTAATTGCAAAATGCTTTAAATCTCCAGCTGGCATAGCATGAGCGTGCACATATGATCCCTCTATCATTTTCACCATACCCTCTTTGATGATTTGGAGATTTTGCCCCTTCCCGAGTAAAAATATATGTGGCTTTCGGGCCAACGTTTTTGCCAAACTTTTTATATGTGCTATTTTTTGCTTATTATGTAAAAAGGCGTCAGTATTTTTCGATAAACCTTTCAACTTTTCCTTACCATCATTAAGGTTTCCTTCTACCGCCTTAGCAACAAGATATCCCCATGCAAGCTGAGAAACAAATATTTTTGTCGACATAACGCAGATCTCTGGGCCTGCTTGTGCCATAAACTTATAGTCAGAAAGTCTCGTCATCATGCTTCCAGGCATGTTGACAAATGAGGCAATTTTTGTACCATTTTTCTTAACCGTCTCCATGACTTCCAAAACATCAGCGGTTTCTCCACTTTGTGAAGGAGCGATAAGGAGATCATCCTTCCCGATAAGATCAAAATAGTCTCGTGCTTCGGCTCCAATGAGTCCGACTGCAGGAACCTTTCCGAATATTCGAAGGTAATAAGCGATTTGCGCGGCGGCCGCTCCTGCGGTGCCTGATCCGATGCAGTACACATGAGCTGCCTGACGGATGGCTTTTGCAAGCGCAAGATAACTTTTATCTGGCTGTTCAATGATCCGATCGATAACGAACGGTTCTTCATAAATCTCTTTTATCATGAAGTGATCGTAGCCTGACTTATCAACACCACTATCCGTAATTGTATTTTTCTCCAACGAATAGCTTACTTTTTCACCGGTTTGAATATCGGAAACATTGATCTGTTTATTCAAAACCGATATCATTTGCCCGTTATCAAGAACTATAATATGACTAACGTGTGGTGCAAATGAAAGCGTATCCGATGAAAGATAAATTTCTGCTAATTTATCCGCAACCCCAAGCACTAAGGGTGAACCATTACGTGCGGCGATAATTTGGCCGTCGCGGGATAATACTATTATTGTATTTCGACCGGTAAATTTTTTGAAAGCTATGCGAACGGCTTCGGCAAGCGTTTTCGTGTGCTTCCTTTCCTCTTCAACCTGATGAACAATAACCTCCGTGTCCGTTTCTGAGATAAATTTATAGCCTTTTTTTAGTAATTGCGTCTTTCGTTCAGCAAAGTTTTCCGCAATGCCATTGTGGGCCACAATAAATGATTTGTCTGATGCATAATGCGGATGTGCGTTTGCATCGGTAACGGCTCCATTGGTTGCCCATCGCGTATGACCAATGGCTATAGAACTTGCAGGAAGTTTTAGCGACGCTGTGTCAACGATGCCTACGTGCTTGTCAACAAGAATCTCCTTGCCCTGTATTATCCCAATACCCCAACTATCGTAACCTCGATAATCAAGCCGTTTCAATCCATCAAAGACTGCTTGAGTTGCATTTTGTTTTATACCAACATAACCAAAAATTCCACACATAGTGACTCCTTTTGAAACAAAGTTAAGAAACGCAAAGTTTTCTTGAAAGTTGTTTATGTAAAATAATTTATGAAGATAAAAGGGCGGGCTCCATCTCTTGTGTTTTATTTCCAACCTTACGACTGGAGTTTTCGCACAAAAATTACGGTGGGGAGCGCCACCGATGGGTTTCCGCAGATACTTGGTCGTATAAAGACCAGTCCGATTGTCCTCTTAATAAAGAAGGCACCCATTCCTCGTATCCCCCTATTTTATTTAGTAAAAAATAGTGGGCCACTCGCTGTATACGTTTTTTGAAAACGTTTTTTAATTTCCGTCCTTGTTAATGAGCCTTTCTAGTTTAATGCTACATGTGTGCCCTCATTATGTCAAATTGTTATCTGAAAAGTGAATCCTAATGCAAACCCTCCTGAAGATTTCTTTAACAGCAGTCGGCGAATACGATAAAAACAAACTCTCGGCACAGGATAAATACACGGGAAAAACAGTCCAAACAACAGGATATATAAAAAATATCAGCAATGATATTACCGGAAAATATTATTTATCGCTCAATCCCAATAATGACCAGTATTATTTTGGGACAACGATAGCCTGTTATTTTAATGAAAAAGGAGATCTTACAACATTGTCTAATGGTCAATCAGTAACGGTTGTTGGCACGATGCGCGATATGTCGATAGGTATTATCGATATGCAAGATTGTCAGTTAGTGAAGTGATTTCTGTTTTCAGGCTGGGCAGGAGAGTTTCCCGCCCAGAAGAAAGCAAAAAATAGACTATCACTATAGCATTTTACTCCTAGACTTCACCCACCGTTGCGGTACCTTGTACCTGATGAATAACCAAGATGCAGTAAAGCCTACAGAGTACTGCCTATATGCTCGGAAATCGAGTGAGGATGATGAGCGTCAGGCAATGTCTATAGATTCCCAGATTAAAGAGATGAACGAGATGGCAGTACGAGAAAACTTCTTTATAAAAGAAATTCGCAAAGAGAGTCACTCAGCCAAACAATCAGGACAACGACCAGTTTTCAGCCAGCTTATAGCTGACATCACGTCTGGTATGTTTACTGGCATATTAACTTGGGCGCCAGACAGATTAAGTAGAAATGCCGGAGATCTTGGGATGCTGGTAGATCTTATGGATCAGGGTAAACTTCATCAAATCAAGACCTTTTCTCAAAGTTTTTCAAACAACCCCAATGAAAAATTCTTGCTTATGATTCTTTGTTCACAAGCAAAACTCGAAAACGATCAAAAGGGTATAAATGTTAAAAGAGGTATCCGAGCGAAATGCGCAATGGGATGGAGACCCGGCCCCGCTCCAATTGGCTATTACAATCGTTCATTCAATGGAACGAAAGATATTGTTGTCGATCCTGACAGAGGTAGCACCATAACCGAAATGTTTAAAAAGGTGGCAGAAGAAAATTTTCGAGGACGAGCAATAAAACGATGGCTTGATGAGATTCATTTTACATCAAGAGCTGGGAAACAAGTTACCTTAAGCATGATTTATCTCATGCTTAGAAATCCATTCTATTATGGAAAATTTGAATACCCAGTAAAAAGCGGTATTTGGTACAAAGGCGGATATCCACCGCTTGTAACAAAAGAAATTTTTGATGTCGTTCAGAATAAATTAACAATACCAAGAGTTATGGCGAAATGGGGTTCAAAAAAATTCACGTTCCAAAAAATGTTGAAATGTGGAACATGTGGTAGACCATTGATTTGTGTTGATAAACACCGGTATCGGAAGTGGAGTGAGCCACTCTATCATGTCTATTACTATTGTTCACGACCATATAATAAATCTTGCACAGAGCAATATATCAGTGAAGACCAAATAATCCGCCAACTCAGATCATATATTCAACTTCTAAAACCAGAAACCACACATATGACGGAAAAATTTGCAGCAGGACTCAAAAACTTTGAAAAAATGCGAAATGAAATATTACTTGCACGAGATATTGATCCGGAACTTCATCCGATCACATTTCGTGAATATGCTATGTATATCCTCCAAGACGGCTCTACTGAAGAAAAACGAGAACTTCTGAAATCTCTTGCACCCCAATTCTATATCCACAACCGAAAACTGTGCACATCAAGAAGAAATGATATGGTATAATTAATATATAGGGCAAATTTAGCTCCGCAAAAAGCGGGGCTTTTTATGTATTAAGGGGGTGAATCGCCATATGAAGAAATTCCGAATAACTTTAAAATCTGGACATTGGACAGAGTGGGAAGCTGAAGATATCGATTCAGTCTACCAGAAGATAGATTTGGGACATCGTGGTATCCTTCCAATTCGTGGAAGAGACGCGTTTCCCATTAATCAGGAAACTGTGGAAAAAGTAGAGGAAATTGAAGAGTAAAATCAGTTGTTCGAATCCTATTTAGCCGGGAGCATTGGACAAACGGAACCGGAGATACAACATGCATATAGTAATTGGTCCTAAAGATTTTAAAAATAAATGAGATTTAGAAGGCCAGTTCAAGCTATTGAGGCAACACGGTCGCTTTGTGCGTCCAACTTGGCTGGGAGACTTGGATTCGGACCAAGATACCATCCTCCAGAGGGATGTGTACTACCGTTGTACGATCTCCCAATGTAGTTTAATCCTGCTTATTATACCTCAAACCAGCCTTTCTAACCTATGGAGTGATGTACAAAGGTTATTAAAGAGAGGTTCATTTAAGGTATAATAAACATCATGAAAAACAAACCGTATGGTCTACTAATACTCACATTAATTTATTTTTCTTTAAGTATTATTTTACTCCTATTTTTTCGATTCTGGTTAGTTTTAGTTTTTGCAATTTTTATCAACCTTCCAGTTAATATAAAGGTTTTCCTAATCAATATTTTCAAAGACTTGTTTTCTTTGGAGTTAATTAAAAATCCACCTTCTTTTCTCCAGCCCTTTTTCATTTTTATTATAACGGAACTGCCATTTGTTTTATTGGGATTCGCACTATCATATGTACTTTTTAGGAAAAAATACGAGAAGAAACATCACCTTTTGGCTGCTGCTCTTTCCCTGTTAGGAATACTAATGTTAGGCTCATACACCGTCATTAAACCAACGGTAATTGGGAGGCACAAATTTCCTGGATTCTTTTCTGTTCAACTATCTCTAAGAGAACTGAAGTGCAATAATCTCCCCAAAGAATCTATATTTAACTGGACTTTCCCGACAAACAGCCAGACGGGTGTATCAATCCACAGTCCGGTAGTTGTCAATCTGAAAAACGGCGTAAGAATAAGTAGCAGCTGCGATACGATATATACTGACGGCCGATATGCAAACTCGAGTAAAATGCTAGGAGGTTTTCCTGGCAATAATATTCCTTTAGTTCCGGATGGTGGAAATTCTATTTCGGAATTGAATTATTTAAGTAAAGCTAGTGTTAGTGAAATTAAAAACTTTTTAAGTGCAGGAAGTTGGGATAACAATGCAACAATTACGGTTACGTGTAACTATATCAAATCGGGTTGTTCTGGCAGCGAATCATTTATTTTTACAACCGGTGAAGAATAAAAACAATTGCGATGCAATCGAAAGTCAGTAGAAAGTTTCCAGCCCGGCCTGCTCAGTCCTTCGACTTTGGTTCGACTACGCTCACCATTGCTCAGGGCTATAGTTTGAAGTGAGCGAAGTGAACACATGGTTTGGATCTTGACTAATCTTATATAATCTTATATACTCGATATATAAGATAACAATATGACGAACATTCGCTTTGACGAACAACTGGAACACATTACTCCGTCAATTCTTTCGGATATTGCCAACATAGATGAATTGAAAGGGAGATGGACCGCAGGAGCACAATTAAATCCTGTTGTGCTCAGCCGTCTCAAACAGTCAGTCCTCGTCACCTCAACCGGTGCCTCAACCCGCATAGAAGGAGCACATCTTTCAGATGTTGAAGTGGAAAAACTCATGCGGGGTATTTCCATTGAAAAATTTAGCAATCGGGATAAACAGGAAGTACGGGGATATTTTGAACTGCTCCAAAACGTATTTAATTCATGGGAAAGCCTTTCATTTAATGAAAGTGTCATAAAACATTTTCATAAGGAACTGTTGAAATATGTGGAAAAAGATATTTCTCATAGAGGAGAATACAAAAAAAGCGAGAATAAAGTGCTCATGGTCAACGCGAAGGGAGAGTCGATCGGAGTTATTTTTGATACGACACCGGCATATCTGACGCCGTCCGCTATGCAAGAGCTCGCAGCATGGACAAAAAGGGCATTACAGGAAAACAGATATCACCCTCTTTTGATTGTCGGAATTTTTTTGATTGAGTTTCTTAGTATTCATCCTTTTCAGGATGGAAACGGCCGTTTATCCCGGATTCTCACAAATTTGCTTTTACTGCAGGAAGGCTATGCATATATGCCGTACGTGTCGCATGAAAAACTGATTGAAGACAACAAACCTGAATATTACCTTGCTCTTCGAACGAGCCAAAAAACATTAAAAACCAAAACGAGAAATATGACCGCATGGTTGTCATTTTTTCTTAGAATAGTATTGAAACAATCCAGAATGGCAGTTGATTTGTTATCCGCTGAACACATGGAAAAAACATTTTCCAAAAACCAATTAGCAGCATGGCTATACGTGCAAAAAGTCATCGAAGCAACACCGCTTGAGATAGCAAAAAATGCCGGCATTGCCCGGCCGACCGTCAATCAAGTGATGGATAAACTGATGCGATTAAAAAAAGTGGAGCGTATCGGACTGGGGCGCAGCACCCGGTACAGGATCATACAATAGCGTTGGGACAGTCTAAGGACAAATCAACAATATTGTTTAACAGAAAAAAATTTGATACATTATATATAAAGGAGGAAACAAAAATATGGCAAACCAAAAAATACAATCAACAGGATGCTGCGAGCCGTTTGATCCCAAACCCTGGGAAAATAAGGAGATTACGTGGAAAGAGAAATTATTTATCAAAGACCACGTTACCAGCTTTTTGCATATCCCTTTGAACATGGGTCAAAAAGTAATCAAGAATATGGGATTGATTGAAAAAGCACATGCCAAAGCGCCGCATCAACTCATGCTGACTGATGAAAAATCACTGTGGGGAGCAGATATCTATATTGACGTTTCCAAAAAAGTTCCGGGCGCCTGGATGGCCACACTTTCCGGAACATTTCTCACCAAAGTNNCTGTTTGCTCAAATAAACTAGCTTTGATCTTTATCTAACAAAAAAGGAAGTCTTTCGACTTCCTTTTTTGTAAACTATGTTTGTAAGATATTAGCAGCAGGAACATTCACAATCACCGCCGCACAGTTCTTTCATCGCATTGAGTTTTCTCTCAACACTTTTTATCTTTTCTTTATCACCCTTGATGGTGATAACGAGTTTTTCGCCTTGATTTTCCATACTGAAATCAAGATCTTTCAAAAAATCTCTCATGTGTCCGTGCATCATATGGCCTCCTTTTCTATAACCTCTTTCCAATCTTTTTAGATTGGATTAGAGATTCTTGAACCCGCCAGCAAACGCTCTTTGCGGCGTCCCCGACGTAACGTCGGGGTGAAAAGCCGCAAAGGAAGTTGCGGAGGGTTTTCTTTATATGTGAAGTTAGTATATATTGAAGTATTTAAATATGTCAATATATCAAAAAGAGGAGTATTTACTTTCTGTGAGTGAATTTGCGTATAAAACCGCCACAGCATTCATCTATGGAGCTTTCATTTATGGAATACAGTACTTCTTTTCCGATTTTTTTTGTGTGTATGATTGATGCCTCGCTGAGGATTTTTAAATGATGGGAAATTGTGGGCTGGGAAAGCGGGACATTCTTTGTAATTCCACTCGCATTGATTTCTTTGTGGCTTTGAATGATATCCAGAATCATTTGTCTTTTGCGGTCATGAATAGCTCTGAAAAACCCCTGCCATTTTTTGGGACATAGACATTTCATGAATTCTCCTTATATCGAAAACTATCAATATGATATCACATGTATATTGACAATGAAAAGATACATGTATTCTCCATGCTATAATCACCTCATGTCTTCACATCAAAAAAAGATGACATTCTGTGGTTGCGTCTACACAATCGTTGCGAAAATCCCCAAAGGGAAAGTCGCAACATACGGCCAGATTGCGCGTTTGGCAGGTAATCCGAAAACTGCAAGGGCAGTGGGCATGTGCATGAAAATAAATCCGTTTGTGCCTCGCGTGCCTTGTCATAGGGTCGTGGGATCTGACGGACGACTGATTGGGTTCTCAGCAGGTAAAGGTGTAAAGACAAAGAAAGATATGCTGCTTGCTGAAGGTGTGCAGTTTCGAAATGATAGCGTAGATCTTCTTCAGAGTCAGTGGAATACATAG
Organism: Patescibacteria group bacterium; assembly: GCA_003545435.1. Taxonomy (GTDB): domain Bacteria; phylum Patescibacteriota; class Microgenomatia; order UBA10105; family UBA927; genus UBA10108. The sequence continues at coordinate 16,185 of DPYI01000055.1, forward strand.
ATCTCTACACACACCTGGTGTGTGGGGAACCTGGTGTGTGGGGAATTCATACAAAACCCGAATTATCTTGCAACATCTTGCAACATCTTGCAACATGGGTGTATAAATATGGTTATATGAAATTTCCTCCGCTATGGCAAAAAACAGAAACAATAGACCGGTTTCTTTATGATTTGTCTGTTCTTAAAACCGCGTTTTCACTTCTTCCTTTCAAAAAAGAGGACGCGCTGCTCCTTCGACGGCGATCTCTTCTAAAAAGTGCTTTATATAACGCTCGGATCGAAGGAAATACGCTTTCCGAACAAGATATGGTATATCCGATGAGGGGTAGAGTCCGGGAAAAACGTGAAGTGCAAAATCTTGTTGCCGCATACGAATATGTTGACCATCATAATCCGAAGTTTCTTTCCCGCGAGATGATTCTTCGTCTCCATCAAATGATCGCAGACGGAGTCGCAAATGAGCAGGGGATGTTTCGGAGGGAAGAATCAGCCATTTTTAATGCTTCAGGTGTTGCTGTGTATCTCACACCCGTCCCTTCAAAGATAGTTCAACTCATGGAAGATTGGTACCGGTATACGAACACTATATCTGATTTGTATCCGTTACAAGCGGCTGTATCACATATATGGTTTGAAAAAATTCATCCGTTTTTAGACGGAAATGGGAGAGTCGGGAGATTAGTTTCGTATTGGATATTAAAACGAGGCGATTATGATTTTGGCGGGTTCGTCCCGTTGGAAAAATTTTTAGACGAACATAAAGATCAATATTATTACGGGCTTTCAAAAGATACGAGCGACGTGACCATTTTTGTTGAATTTTTTCTTGAAGCACTTTTATCCCAGGCACACCTGTCGCTTGAAGAAGCCAAAAATCCTAAAGAGGAAGCTGTTCCTAATCTATCTCCCCGGCGGATGGAGCTTATGGCCATTATTCGAGATCATCCGATGATTTCCTTTGATGCGATCCGGCGCCGGTTTTTAGCGGTTCCAGTGCGGACGCTCCACTACGACCTTTTGACACTCATGAGATGTGGACATATAAAAAAAATTGGTTCCACCAGAGGCGCGCTTTACACACCATCTCATTCTTCTTTTGAACGCACATGAATAAAATCCTGAAGCATTTCAAAAAGAGCGATCCGGTTTTGTATTCCTATTTTTTGAAAATTGGAACATTGGAACCGATTAAAAAAGATAAATCACGAAATTACTTCTCCCGTTTATGCAGGGAAATCATCGGCCAGCAGCTTTCGGACAAATCAAGCAGTGCGATTTTATCTAGATTCAATGCATTATTTTCCAACAGACGTGCGCGGCCATCGGACCTCATCTCTTTATCCCATGACCAGCTTCGGCAAACGGGTATGTCCCATGCAAAAGCGCGGTATGTAAGGAACCTTGCTGAAGCCATAGTGAGTGGAGAGTTAGATGTTGCTCATCTTGATTGTTTGACAGACGAGGACGTCATTGCCAAGCTATCTAAAGTTAAAGGAATTGGTCCCTGGACGTCTGAGATGTTTCTCATGTTTGTTTTAGGAAGAGAAGACGTTTTTTCCCATGGCGATCTGGGCTTGCGCAAAGGAATAAAAAAGATATACGGATTGAAAAAAGATCCGACGAAGAAAAAGATAGAAAACATCATTTCCCGGTGGTCTCCGTATAAAACATATGCTTCACGGATTTTATGGATGAGTTTGGAAAATTAGGCAAGTGCTTTTTTCAGCTCGTTGATAGTGAGGCGTTTTTCCCTCTGAAGCGTCCGTATTTTTTGCACCCGTTCGATTGATGTTTTGTCATAGAGCTGATATCCGCCCTTGGTATAGTCGACGGCAGTCAAAAGTCCCTCCTTTGTCCAATATCGAAGCGTATGGATTGTTTCTCCAGTTTTTTTCGCAAGCTCTCCGATTTTCAAAAGATCCGTTTTTTGTGACGGTTCAAATCTTTTGAAAACCGGCTGTTTATGTTTGAGCGCCTTTAGATAGATATCCAGCGACCTTTCAATCCCTTCGTATATTAATGTGTTAAAAGGCTCCAGTGAATGTTGAGTTCGGATAATTTCAAATGAATGAAGGTAGGCAGTTCTATCCTCATTTCGTATGATAGCTATAGGATAGCCGTGTATAAGAAGTATGAGGTTCATAAGAAGCCGCGTCGTTCTTCCGTTGCCGTCAATGAAAGGATGGATTGCGACAAATTTATAATGGGCATCCGCAGCAACGGTCACCGGATGTATTCCCTGTTGCGCTTCAAGCCATTCGATAAACTTTTTCATTTCTATGGGTACGATATGTGGCAATGGAAATTCAGTATTTGATCCGCGGATAAATACTTCCGTCTGCCGGTATTTTCCTGCCCACATATCATCAATGCCGCTTAAAATAATTCTATGGATGTCCTGTATGTCGTGTTCAGTGATAAACTGATGGCTTTTCCGGACGGCGGCAAGGCGTTTGATAAACTCGACGGCCTTTGCGTGATTGAGGGCTTCCAATTGGTCTTTTAACGGCTTTCCGCGTATGACTGCGGTCATGTTTTTCTCGATAATTTCCGCTGTTTCTATCCGGGACAGGGTATTTCCCTCGATAGCGTTGGAAGAGTATGTCAGTTCCACTTTGAGCCAATCCTCGAGGTTTTTCACTAACGCCGGAGGAAGCGGTTTATGCGCGTCAAGCTCCTGTTTCTTTTCCGTAATGCGCTGTAGGATAGTATTCATATCGTGAAGTATAGAGCATTACTTTATACTTGTCAAGAGGAGAAATTTCAAAGGTTTCTTAGGGAAATGGTACACTACTGTTATGACCATTACCTCTGCTGAATTTATCAAAGGTATTCGGGGCACGGACAAAATTCTCTATGACGGGAAGTTACAGATTGCATTTGTCGGACGGTCCAATGTCGGGAAATCCAGCCTTATAAATTCGCTGGTTGGGAGAAACAACCTTGCCCGTTCCAGTACGCAACCGGGCAAGACCATCCGTTTGGATTTTTTCCTCATCAATAATTCGTTCTACTTTGTCGATCTTCCCGGATACGGATATGCCAAAATGTCTGGCCAAAAACACGAGGATATCAGGAAAATGATGCTGTGGTATTTGGAGTATTCGGAAGTGAAAAACCGGCGGGTGGTCCTTATTATTGACGCAAACATCGGGATCACGGAGTTTGACAAAGAAATGATCGAACTCCTTACCCAGCATTCCATTGATTTTGTCATAGCAGCAAACAAAGCGGATAAACTGAAGATGGGACAAAAAGAAAAACAACTGAAACAAATCCAACAGGATGTTGGGAATGTGCCTGTGATTCCGTATAGTGGAAAGACAAATGAGGGAAGAGACGCTCTCTTAAAGGAGATTTTTTATTAATAATCTATGTTATCATGTTTTAAAACAT
>DPYI01000022.1 GCA_003545435.1 Patescibacteria group bacterium
ACATCATGGGGATTATCGACCCGATCTCTGGGCGGATTGTTTCTGACACACGGAGATGATGATGGACTTATATTACCGCCAAAAATTGCACCGTACCAAATTGTTATCATCGTCATTCCATCACCCCGAGGAGCTGAGAATGTGTTGGCAGATGTAAGAAAGATGGCTGCGTATATACAAAATCTTCAAAAAGATTTAACGAAAAAGGGTATTCGAGTTAAAGTTGATACATCAGAAGAAATAGAAATTTATTTACAAGATTTACAGGCTGACACATCAGTAGAAAGTGTTGGACGGAGATTTAATAAATGGGAAGTTAAAGGTGTTCCAATGAGACTAGAAATCGGCTCGAAGGAAGTTGTAGGCGGCATAGTAACAGTAGCAATACGAGATACTAAGGATAAGGTAATAATGAAGCTCGACGAGTTTATAGCTACTGTTGATACTTTATTAAGTGATATACAGAAACGACTGTTTGAAAAACAGAAGAAATTTTTACAGGATAACACGCACGACGTTTCATCATGGGGTGAGTTTGTAAAAATCATGAATTCAACCCGTGGTTTTTTGCACGCTTTTTGGTGCGAAGATCCGGCATGTGAAAAACAGATAAAAGAAAAAACTAAAGCCACAACCCGATGTTTACCATTGGGTGCAAAAGAGGAAAAGGGAACTTGTATCCATTGCGGCAAAACCGCCTCTCACCGTTGGATTTTTGGTCAAAGCTATTAAACTCAGTGTGAATTCAAGGCTGGGCCTTGAAGCGAGAAGAATGATAAAACATCACACAACAACTGTGCTTCTTTTTTCTCATGAAGAACCAACCCGCGTTCTTCTTGGATTACACAAAAAACTCCAGGTATGGCTTCCTCCCGGAGGTCACTGTAAAGAGACAGAAAATCCGTTGGAAACTGCGATACGCGAAACTCTTGAAGAATGTGGTATTAATATTTCTCCTTATCTGCCGAAAGTCCAGCGCATAGATGAATATGCTGACAGAATACCGAATCAGCAATATTTTTTTGAAGAATTGATTCCTGAGTATGAGGGAAAACCAGCGCATAAACATCTCGATTATGTTTATGTTGTTTACATACCGTATCAGCAATTTCAATACCCTAAAGGGGAATATGAAGACATGCGTTGGTTAACGAAAGAAGAAATAAAACACCTTCCTCACTATAAAAATCTTGACTACGAGTTAGATCAAAATTGGTGAGTTCTGAATTCAAGGCCCGGCCTTGAGGCTACAACTGAACAGTTAAGCACAAACCTATGAATACGGTTTTTTATCTTGTTCGCCATGGAGAAAAAAACGATGTAAAAGATAATGGACCTTTGACGATATTAGGTAAAAAACAAGCAAAACATACTGCCCTTTATCTTTCCCATTATCCCATCCAACAGATTGTGACAAGCCCTAAGGTTCGCACCAAGCAGACCGCTGAAATTATCGGAAATATTCTCCAAGTTCCCATTACGGTTGAATCATTATTAGAAGAACGTGCGGAATGGAGACACGAAGAGTATGATCTCGAACATTTTTTGGCCATTTGGAAAAAAGCTTCTTCCCATCGACACTGGTCTCCTCCTGTCGGACAGTCGTCATATCAAGCAGGTAAAAGAATGGAAAAAGCAGTACATAACTTATGCAGAGGACTGGACAAACATGTCATTATCGTATCTCATGGCGGTACGATCTCAGATTTTTTGCGAAATACTATTCCTTCATCTGACTTAACATTATTTAAACGATATTTCGATGATGTTTCTATTCTTGAATGTTCGATTACGATTATTGAATATAAGCAGGAAGAAGAAAAATTTATCCTGCGGACCGTCAATTTTACTGACCATCTTTCAAAGATTGATTTATCGAAATAAGTAACTTGACTTCAAGGCCGGGCCTTGAGGCTAGAGTTTACCACTGCTGATTTCCGCCAGATCTTCATCGGACACAGTTTTTATCATATCTCCAACGAATTTTTTATACGATTGCTTTTGATGTTCTTTGTTAAAATATCCTAAGATAATGGACGGATCAGAGAGTGGATGGGAGAGGGGAGAAGATTGTTCTACATATTCATGGTAGGAAGACCATGGATATTGTACGAGTTGTGAATTCAAGGCCGGGCCTTGAGCTCGCAGAAGCTCAATTGGATTCAGATGAATATAGCGGGAAACATGGAGTAAATACTCATCAGATTCTATGAGCTTCGCTTTGAATCGGCCTTGAAAGACCGAGCCCACTCGTTCATATTTTTTATTAAAAAACATAGTATACGCTGTGTGGAGACGATGAATAAATACTTCAATTGGTTCGTCACTTTCCTGACGAAGAATGAGATGGATGTGGTTTGGCATGAGACAATAGCAAAGTAGTGTTATCGGATGTATCTCTTTATATTTCTCAATTCGTACCAGATACCGTGTGTAATCCTTGTAATTAAGAAAGATATTTTGTTTATTATGACCTCGATTATAGACATGATAATATCCATCTTTTAAAAAGATTGGTTTTCTTTGTGGCATATGTATGACCATATCATTAGTGAGCTGTGAATTCAAGGCCGGGCCTTGAATTCACAATTGACATCTCATTTAATCCCTGATACGATTCCAATGAAAATGTAGATTAAGAAAGCGAGTGTATCTTATGAAAAAATCTTACTCCAGCATTCTTTTGTTGACCGGCAGCGTACTTGTTTTGATTTTTTTTTCAGTATGTGTCGCGCGGAATGGAAACTATCAAAAAAATGCGGCGGAGAGACGAAGTGATGCTTTGGGCGGCGGGAAAAAAGGACACCCCCATTGTTTTCCAAGGCCGGCATGCATTGACGGGATAGAAGATCCGGTCACCGGAGATATGATGTACTGTGATCCGATGCCCGGGGTCATATATTGTCCGGAGACACCGACTCCTACTCCAAAATTTTACCATCACTACACCTCATCAAATATCAGATCATAATTGGATTAGCATACTACTTCATACGATCCAGAATGTAAGAACATACCTTGTGATAGGGAGAAAAACACAGTATACTTTTTTGTGATGAAAACGATTGTGACGCATATCGGGCCGGATCTGGACGCGGCATGTGCTATTTGGCTCATTAAGCAATGTATTCCCGGATGGGTCGATGCGGCTCTTCAGTTTGTTCCTGCCGGAAAGACTCTGAATGATATTCCCGCTGACAGTAATTCCGAGATTATCCACGTCGATACGGGTTTCGGGAAATTTGACCATCATCAAAGCGATGCGGACACCTGCGCCTCACAACTGGTTCTTGAATCCCTTGAAAAAAAAGACGAAGCACTCGAACGTTTAGTACGGGTCGTGAATGATATTGACCATTTCCGCGAGTGCTTTTTCCCCAATCCGACCGCGGATTTTTGGGACATCTCGCTTCCTTCCATTATTGACGGGTGGCGCCTTTTATATGCGGATAATCCGATAAAACTGGTTGACCTCATCATGACCTCTTTGGACGGAGCGTATAAAATGTTTCAGAATAAAGTGTGGGCAGAGCATGAGATCAAAGAAAAAGCAATTCTTTTTGATACGGAATGGGGAAAAGCATTTGGGATTGAAACCGTAAACGACGAAGTGGTGCATTACGGGCAGAAAATGGGGTATGTTCTTGTCGTGAGGAAAGATCCGAACAAAAAATATCTGCGGATCAAAGCGATCCCTAAAAAAGAAGTAGATTTGACTCCTCTATATGAAATCCTCAAAAAAGAAGATCCGGAAGCGACATGGTTTCTTCACGCCAGCACCCATATGATTCTCAACGGAAGTACGAAAAATCCGGAGATGAAGCCGACGACACTNNCCATCCTACACCGTGTACGAGGATGAGAGGACGCGGGCTTTTTTGGATATAGAGCCCCGCGCGCCGGGCCACACCATGGTGGTTCTTAAAAAGCATGGCATCACCGTTCTTGATTACTCTCAAGATGAGCTTGGAAGATTGTTTGCATCCGTTCAAAAGATCATCCAAGCGCTGACAAAAACATTCAAAACAGATGTTTTTACGATCGGAATTAACCACGGTGAGGAAGCCGGCGTGCACCATCTCCACGTTCACGTCATTCCGCGGTTTCCCGATGATAAGGGCGGTGTGATACAATCGATAGTGAAAAATGAAGGGAAAGAAGGACTGTTGGAGATTCAAAAAAAGATCGTCAGCAATGTAGGAAAAATTTGAAAAAGTCTCGTACGAAAGGTGGTGTATTCTTGTATGGTATTTGTCAAAGCGCAACCAGGGGATTCATCTGATTCACTCAT
>DPYI01000042.1 GCA_003545435.1 Patescibacteria group bacterium
CGTCAAAAGAACCGCCGAAGAAGCCCGAAAAAGCAGCGTCGGCAAAAAGCGCGAAGGACGCAGCTATTGATGAGGCAAAAAAGACAATCAGGGACGTAACGAGTAAAGATGAGGCCGTCCGGATGGAAGCCATACAAAAACTCCGTAATCCTCCGCTGGAAAGTTTAGATGCAGCTAAAGCAACCCTCAGGGCAGCTCCTATTGGCGAGGTGAGCTGGCTTATCACATCAGCTGATGACATACAGTATTCTCCTGAGCTGGCAGTATTTGCAAAAAGACTTGCTGAAGCAGGAGAGCTCAAAGACGATCCCCGCTGGCTTTTAGCAAAAACCGTGGAACTAGCCTACAGCGTGCGGGCAGACGCGACGCCTGAAGCTCGGCGGGAAATCAACGCCGCAGTTGTAAAAGTCGGGAGCCGACTGCAGGAGATGATGAGAGACCAGGCATTTGAGGGGGTAGCCAATACTACGTTTGACGAAGCGCTGTATGGGAGCCCGATGAGAGGAGCTATTTCTGCGCCGGAGAATGTGTTTAAAGAGGATAAGCCGGAAGAAGAGACCGTTACTGACCCGGAGCTTATCCGACTTCTGCGGGAAATCAACAATAAACTGTATACAGATCCTGAATACTTTGATGATCCAAAAAATTTGAAATATGACGTTGCTCGTCTTCAACAGCTTGCTGATAAGTGCGGCGTATCCAGAATGCAGGTCAAAGAGGCAGTTGATCGTTTGATTACAGTGCGAAATAAATTTACGAGACAGCCAGAAGCAAACACTGATAGCCGCGGCAGAGAATATATTGAATATGATGAAATTAAAAAATGGATTCTGAAAGAAGATCAGGTTACGGACAGAGATGTTTTTAGTTTTAATCATCTTACCCACGATGAAATAGCGAAGCTTCGAAGAGGTGAAGAGGGCGCAAATGAGTTTTTCTATGAATTTATCACTGACATTTATTCTATGGGTCGGACGCCGGAACGGCCCGAATTGCCGCAAATGTATAAATTTGATGAATATATTGATTTTATGAAGTGGTCTCATCCTAAAAATACAAACTACTATACGCAATTACATGATTATGTTTGGAAAGAAATGCCAAAACACAATCAGATTATAAAAAATCTTCTCTATACGCCGGGCGATATTAAGGAAAAACTGAAAAATCTGCAATTTCTGACTCCTGCTGACCTTGACCATTACACGAAAAATTTTAAATATTCCCATTACGCATTGTCTTTATATGACGAGGCAGTGTTTGATCTGTTGAGTGAGCGGAAAGTGAAATATTTGAATGCACTTGATACTTTAAAACAAGGGGCGGATTGGACAAAAACATTTAACGAATATAATGACCTTGCAGCTAAACGGAAAATCGATCGGTTGTCTGTTGTGGATGAAACGAGGTTTCAGCAACTCCAGGATACAATTGACACTGTCGGGTACGGAGTTAATTTGTGGGATTCTGACGTTCAAAACTACACAGAACTTGACCTTCAGATTAGCGTTCTCAATCAGGAGTTGGATGCGCTTAAAATCAAAGAGGCGAGTAAAGGATTAAATTCAGATGAAGGAGAGCGGAAAACCCTCTTAGAATCTGAGATTAAATATAAGCATAGGACCTTGCAGCGCATACAAACAGATGAGGATTATGAAAGTGAAAAACTCCGGCAGGGCCAACACAATAACAAAGGACTTTCAAAATTGGATATAGATGTAAAAGAGCGGCTTCGTTTGCTTCTCAAAGACCGGTATCCGGAGAAAGAACCATCTGAATGGGAGTTGAATATGGCTGTGTGGGCTGCCAGACAATGGGAAATCGGTAGTTCACATATTGTTTCGATTAGCGCCGGTATGTCAACGCGTCCTGCATATGAGTTTAAACACTTTGCAGAGAAAGCTGGTATTGACGTGGGGAAATACGTCATGAAAGCGCCCGCGTTCGAAGACATTCAAAGAGTGCTCAATCCGGAATTTTTCCAGGACCGGTTTAGCATGGGAGATAAAATAGGAGAAACATTTCATGCTCTTACTGACAGAAGCCTCCTGGAACGAAAAAAATACGTATTTAGAAACGACCCAAAATACAGAAGAGATGATGAGAAGGATATGGACAAGACACAGCGGGAAACGCGGGAATTTATCCGTCAGGTCCAGGATGATACAGGTATTCCATATTCGGAAATGATTACGCAGGGTATTTTTCAGGCCGGCGGTGTTTTTGATAAAACCGGTTGGAGACTCCAGATAGCGACTCTTGAGGAAATGAGGAAAAAATATTTGGACATGCAGAAAAACAATCTGCTTCCTGAAAATGCACAACTGGACAATCAGGGACTTGGTATACAGTTCTTATCAGGGAAAGATACGGTAGGTAAAAAAGAAATTCTTGAAAGGATGGTTAAACGCGATCCTTCAAAACTTTACTTTTTTCTAAACAGAGAATTTGACAATATTTTAAGCAATCATGGTTTTTTTTCGGATGCGGATAAGCACAAGTTTCGACAGGCACTGTCAGCAGCACAGATAAAGACCTGGGACACAAAACAGCCGGGAGATAATCGACATTTGGTGTTTCAGGATGTGGACCTGACCGAAAAAACTCATTTTGATGCACTTTTAAGACCGATTTTAAAAAGTCACGGATTTTCTAAAGATCAGGCAAGCGGGCTTCTGACAGTTTTAGGGGAAGCGAAAAAAAAGTTTGATGAAAAAGCATTGGGGTTTGCAAAACACGACTGGCCGTTTACACTTTCCATAAACGATGTTGACTGGTCTGATGCAGCCATGTTCCAGACAGGAAATATCGCAAATGACAGAAGAGGCCGTGATATGTATGGCATGTCTCAGGCAATGCAAATTTGGAATCAGATGTCCTCAGATCCTGAACTTCTCTGCAACAAAGATCCGAAAGAAACATTAAAAAAACTGAAAGAATTCCGGACGTGGGTGAATAGCTATACTACCGGAGGAGCAGCAGAAAATGCAACGTACGAGCTTGCACATGCATGGCTCAAGTTTAACAAACATAGAAACCGCTGGATTCAGGGGATACCGTTTGCAGAACAGACAATAAAGGTATTTTCGGAATTGGATACCAGAAACTCTCTGATAAAAAAATTTGTTGATCTGAAAATTGAGATAAAAGGCCAGAAGCACTACTTATTTCAGGAGGAGTTGAGAAAAAAATTTGAAAAGAGCGTTTTTCAACGTACGCTAGAAAAAATGCCTCATAAGGCAGGAGAACTTATCTCCTATGCAACGCGGTTTACCGGTCCCCGGGGGAACGCGTTTGACGCAAAGGATCTTGATAAAGTTTTAGATGAAATGCTCATGATGGGAATTTTTAATTCAGATGAAGCACTTTATCATGATCTGCGAAACGAAATGAAATGCGGTTTGGGGTATCAGATATTAGGGCTTGCCTGGAAATATTGGTGGATTGCGCCTGTTGCTGCAGCGATTATTGGAGCCAAAGAGGGATTGGAAGAGGAGAAGAAACGATAAAAGAGACTATTCGGCTTTACCGCCTGCTGAAGGTTTTTTCTGCGGAAGATAATGAGTGATCATGGAAAGTTGGTATCCGTAGTTCATGAGCTGTCCTGCTCCTGTCCCGATAGGCCCGAGTATCGCGCTTGGTCCGGCTTGCACCATCGGTTTTGCCTTAAGCGCCTCTTTGATTGATCCGGCCACAGACGGAATAGCAAAGAGAATGCCAAGACCGATGACTCCGCCCATACCGCCTCCGGCGGCAGATCCAGTTCCCGCAGGAATTAAAAACGGCGGTCCCCACAGCCTTGCTCCGCCATAATCAGCTTTAACAAGAATAGTGCCGACAAGAAGCATGATTGCGGTGATGGGAAATACAGCAATGTTTGCAATGAGATTTTTTATCCAATTTTCAAACGCGTGGCTTCCGGGAAACGCACTCAGCAAAAGCTGGAACGGCGAGATGAGGAGAGCTAAAATAATCTGAATATATGCACTTACCAAAAGGAAGAAAAGGCGGACAATGGCAATAAGAAATGCAAAAAAGATAATAACAAGTAGAAGAACCGGTACAGCGACGGCCCCCAAGACCGTCGCACCGACATTTCCCGTAAACAGCGTTGCGATGAGCCCGATAGTGCCGGGAACCGCCATGGACACAATGGGGATGTAATCACCAAACATGGCTGCAATATCATCAATAGAACTCAATCCTCCTCCGAGCATTTTCCTGAAAACCAACCAAAAATTCGACGAAACAAACGTATTTGCGGTATTTTGATCAATTGCTCCGTTGCTGATGGGTTGAAGTATGGAAACGGCAATCATGATAAAAAGGTACATGAAGTCAATCAACACTCCGACGATAGCATAGGAAAACGTGATGAGAAGGAGAGTAACAACAATATTTGGGAGTGCGTTCTGGACAGTGACGACGGTTTTCGGATCGATTTTTTTCCGGAACATAACGAGAAACCCAATAACAATCATGAATATTGCCAATAAAAGATATGCAATATTCCGAAATGCTTTCCACATAGGGAGAAGCTGGGTTAGTCCGCTGAACCCCACGCCCTGTGCGTATGCGGATTTGGGAATAAATCCGAGAGATTGCCCCATGTCTTTCACAAATGCATACGTACTGGCCGGCGGATGTGCATAGAGGTATGCAAGAGCAGAATCCGCTCCGTAGGCAAAACTTTCTTTGTACATTTGTTCAAGATATGCTTGATCAGTGGAATTTGTGGTTACTCCTTTGATGGGTCCGGCTATTCTTCGGATGAGATCTGAATACATGGTGGTGTTGACACTTGCCACATGCCCAACTGCGTTCATGTCCCGCTTGCTTTCTTCCTTGGCAGCATCCATCGCGTCCGGGAAATCCTGATCGACGTAGTCTGTGGTTTTACTTGTTCCCTGACCTGTACCTTGAGTTGTGCCCTGAGGTTTTCCCTGAGCAAAAATCGGATGATATCCGAAGAAAGGCACCACCGGAGCAATCAGAAGTGTAATAACAACGAAAAATACAAAGGACAGTCTCCTCATACGATGATTCTATTATCGCAAGGGGAGTGAGGAGTAGTCAATAGACGGGTGAAAAAAAATAATGCTTTTATATGTCTGATGTCTGATAGTTGAAATCTGGCCACTATTTGCCGATATTGAGGTTAAATTCCGTGACATTGGCTCCGGTGAAAAGACCGATGAGCTGGAGTATAAGATATGCGCACACGATCACAATCAAACCGAGAATAGCATAGGTAAATGTATTTTTTGCTTTTTCCAGCTGTTTTGCGTCGCCTCCGGAAAATAAAAATGTAAAACCTGCCATGACGATAACAACAAACAGCACAACGCCTGCAAATGCCGTGATGCCGGTGACCGCATTTTTGAAAAGGGAAGTGAGTGATGCGATACTCGCCACATCTTTATCCGGTCCTTCCAGCCCAGACCATTGTTCTGCAGCATAAATATGGGGAAGAATATTCATCATAAACCTATTATATACCACAAATCCGTGCTTCTCACACGGATTTGTTCTATTTATTCTTATTTTGTCATCCCGCACTTGATGAGGGATCCAGAGAGTAAAATCTAGATTCCCTCCGTCAGCTGACGGATTCGCAGGAATGACAATGTGGAATTATTGCGTATATGGTTTCGGAAGATTAATACCGCCTGAACCAATAATGCTGATTCCAAGGAAGTTTTGTACCAGCGCCATGATCGCCCATGCAGATCCGACAATGACCAGTCCGACGATGGCGTGGGTAATTTTATTGCGCGCCGCCTCCATGGCTGTTTTGTCCCCGCCTGAGGTGATCCATTGGATACCGCCTAAAATAAGGTACACAAATGTGATAAGGGCTGCAAGGATAAGCATTGTTCCCACGACTGCGCTGATGAGCGTTCCGATTTCCGTAATTTTTACTGTTGCTGGTTGGGCAATCGTAATATCAGCTGCAAAAACTTTTGTTATCCACATAGAATCACCTCCTATGAACTTTGTAAGTATACCTTACTTTCCAGCATGACGCAATAATTTGATATTGTCAACCCTTGAATAGACGTGAGACAAACCATTTGTCATCTGTCAGCGCGAGTCCCGCAAGGCGGGACGTGGAGATCTTTATAATAAAGATTGCTTCGTCTCCCGACATGACATCGGGATTCTCGCAATGACATTTGACCTATTGCCCGCTGATGGTTGGAATCTTGATATTTGGAAGTTCGATACCGAAGAAATTACCGATGAGTTTAAATATAGCATACGCCGAAGCAACGATGACCAGCCCCATAATCGCATGGGTGATTTTGTTGCGTGCTGATTCTAGAGCGGTTTTATCTCCCTGAGAGGTGATCCACTGCATGCCGCCGGTGAGAAGGTAGGCAAGCGTGAGAAGAAAACCAAAGAGAAACACTATTCCGACGATCCCGCTGATGAGGCCTCCGACAACCTTGCCGCCCTGTTCCACAGAACCTCCGCCGCACCCTCCCAGCTGTGAAGGAAGAGCAGGGTTGCAGATCTGCGCAAATACTTTTTCCATATATTATTGAAACCTAATTTTTTCCAAGAGTCCTGCAGGNNCCGATAAACGCATTCGTCAGCCGTTCGCGTGCTTCCGTAAGTTTGGTTTTGTCTCCAGCTGAGGAAATCCAGGCAATGCCGCCGATTAAGAATTGGATAAGAAACCAGATGGTCGCAATAACCGTGAGAATGCCGATAACTCCGGAAATAGCCGATGTGATGCTGGCGATCGGGTTGCCGGTTTTTTTGGCAAACGGCCCCAAACCCTCTCCGCCGATAGTTCCTAGAGATTTTCCAGCTGCAAATACGTTTTCCATATTATTGTCCCGGTCCGTAGACTTTCGGATTCAGAATGAAATTTGCATCTCCGAACATGAGATATCCGATGAGCGACGCAATTGCAAATGACAGGACAATGATCAAAAGTCCTACGAGTGTTTGCCAGATTCTTGCCCATGCAGCGCCTAAAGCTTTTGAATCGCCTCCTGCGGTCATATACTGATACCCTGCGATGATGAAATTGATAAATGCAAAGATCCCCGCTGCAGCAAAAGCCAGGCGCAGGACGTTGGTGAGAAGAAGGACAATCCCGCCTTCCGCTCCGCCGTATCCTCCGGTTGGAGGAGTAATTTTTGTACCGATGGGATTAGTGGCTGTTGCAGCAGCTAATAATTTCATATTTATTGTCCCAACAATTGTCCTTTTGTTCCCGTGAGTGTCCCGACAAGAGCAACAATTGACGCAGACAATACAACCAGTGCAAGTCCGATGAGCGCTCCGGTGATGGCCTGTTTGCCTTTTTCCATGCCCTTGGCATCTCCGCTCCCTGCTGACATGATAAAGCCAAATCCGCCAAAAATCAACAAAAAGAGAGCGACAATCCCCGCCACAACAAACGCATTGCGGAGAATGACATTAGTGAGTGTCCCAAGATCAGGAATGCTTTTTGAAATAGAAAATTCATCTAATCTTACTGTAGTTTCTCCGGCGGCAAATACTGAATGCATGATTTTAGTGTAGGGGAAGAGTGGGGAATGTTCAAGAGGGAGGACAGAAATTTTCAATTACCAATTTTCAATTTTCAATAGTCCGGCAAAGCCGGATTAAGTTTAATATTTGTAATTTGATATTTCTTTGTGATTTGAAAATTGTGATTTGAAAATTATTCTTGATATAATGCTTCTTATGGAAGAGACTGATCTCATCGACAAGATCCTTCACCGCGACAGACGGGCGCTTCACGAGTTTTATCAAACGTACAAACCAAAACTGGAAATATTTATAACGAGGAAAGTGGGAAACCCGCACGATGGGGAAGAAATCCTTCAGGATACGCTCTTTGCATTTCTGGAGGCGTTGCGGGATTTTCACGGGAGTTGTACCATTTCTACATTCCTTTTTTCTATCTGTAAGTATAAAGTTATTGATTATTACAGACGGAAGAAATTGCATAACCTTGTGTTTTCCCAAACTCCGTACCTTGAAGAACTGGTGTCTCCGCTTCTCAATCCGGAAGAAGAGCTTGATGCCATTGTGTTGAAAGAGAAACTGAAACAGGCGTTTGCCCGGATTCTCCCCAGGTATAGATTGGTGTTGGAGCTTAAATACATCGATGACCAATCGGTTTGGGATATAGCCAGGCGCTGCGCCTGGACGTTGAAAAAAACAGAGTCGTTATTGTTCCGTGCCCGGAAA
Organism: Patescibacteria group bacterium; assembly: GCA_003545435.1. GTDB lineage: Bacteria > Patescibacteriota > Microgenomatia > UBA10105 > UBA927 > UBA10108. Next base: position 8,215 of record DPYI01000042.1, read on the forward strand.
GCGTTTATCAAAGCATTTATTGCCTTATGAAAGATGCGCTGTATGAACGGTTTCAAAAGAAATGGAGCCAAACCATGGATCTGCCTCCCCAGACCGTCGGACCCCTGACTCCGTACTATAAAATGGTGACAAAACAACTGAAGGTTATGCCTCTTCCTATTCTTTTTCTTTTAAGCACGGCTTTAATCATTTGTCTGTTTTTTCTTATCGGTTCGGGCATAACGTTCCTCACATCCCTTCTCCAGCGCGGGTTTTAGGCTCCGGGTACGACAAATATCTTAGGTGACACGAAGAGTGTATTTTCAGGAAAGGCAGCCACTTTAACGTATTAACACGTTAAAGTGGCTTGCATCGCTCCCTGCTTATGTCAGACGCTCTCATTGTTAGTTTGTACTCGTTCATCCGAACGCTCGTTGGCATTGTTGTCCGTCCCTATGAGACATACCGACGTATTATCCTGAAAGGGACATCGTGGGAGCTTCTCTTTGTTGGAGCATTGCTTTCCGTCTATTTTACCGTCAATGCCATAGTGAAAACTCCGGCATTCCGTCCATTCGTCCTAACACGGCATTTTGTAAAAACGTCAGTTGCAGTGCTTGTTACCGCACTTTTTGTATCATGGTTACTGTGGATTGTCGGAAAATGTTTCGGAGGAAAAGGGGAGTATAAGCGGTTTTTGTTGGGGTGGTCGTATACGCTCATCCCGACCCTTTGCTGGTTCTTTTTTACGTCGCTTCTGTACGTAATCATACCTCCTCCGAGGACAACGCACCCGACAGGTGTCGCATTGTCTCTTGTTTTTTTGACAATTTCCGCAGTGCTTTTTTTCTGGAAAATCATTCTTTCCTACCTTTCTCTCCGGTTTGGGTTGAAATTGGATCTAGTAAGAATTCTTGGCATACTTCTGATTTGTGCGCCTGTTATCGGGATATACAGCATTGGGATGTACCGACTGGGGATATTCAGGGTGCCGTTCCTGTGAGATATCAACGAATTACGAATAAAAACTACGAATATACGAATAATCAATGTATTAATTCGTTTATTCGTACAGATTCGTTATTCGTTGATGATTTCTATATATGAACCTTAGAAACTGTAAAACCATCAAAGACCGGCGTGGGTTGGTAGAAAAGGAATTAGGAGTGGATTTGAATCACACCGGCTCGTACTCTCTTGATGAAGAAATAGCTTCAACCAGAAACTGCGAGAACATGATCGGCGTGACGCAAATTCCTCTTGGAATAGCAGGCCCCCTTCGACTCACCTCGTTCGCTCAGGGTAAACTCTCTCATACATATGATTATTATCTTCCTTTAGCTACGACAGAAGGAGCCTTAGTTGCTTCGGTAAACAGAGGCTGTAAGGCAATTACCGAAAGCGGGGGAGCAGATGTGGTAAGTCAACATATTGGCACGACACGAGGTTCAATCTATGTGGCGAAAGACCTTCATGAGATTCTCTTGTTTGAAAAATGGATTACGGATCATTTTGAAGAACTTCAGATCGTTTCAGCTTCCGTATCATCTCACCTTACACTTCTGAAAGCGGATACTGAACACATAGGAACATCCATATTTGTCCGATGGTATTTTGACACAAAAGACGCTATGGGGATGAATATGGTGACGATTGCAGCTACAGCACTTGCAAAATACATTGAGGGAAAAATGAATGTTTCCTGCATTGCTGTCGCAGGAAATTTTGATGTTGACAAAAAACCATCGTGGCTTAATTCCATAAAAGGAAGAGGGAGAAAGGTTTGGGCTGAAGTTCATATCCCCGAAAAAGTTATATGTATGACACTTAAAACTACTGCATTTTCTATGTATAAAGTGTGGTTAAACAAGTACATGCTTGGGTCAGCAATTTCGGGAAGTATGGCTTTTAATGCGCATTTTGCTAATATTCTTGCCGCTCTTTTTATAGCAACTGGTCAGGACGTTGCGCACATTAGTGAATGTTCTCTTGGTATCACAACGGTAAAACCTGAAGAAAAAGACCTATATGTCAGTGTATATTTACCCGATGTAATGGTCGGCACTGTTGGTGGCGGAACAGGCCTTGCGACACAGAAAGAGGCGTTCGAGATTTTAGGCGTTGCGGGCGGGAATGACGGGAAAAATGCAGAGAGATTCGCTGAAATTATCGGCGGAGCGGTCTTGGCAGGAGAAATTTCTCTTTTAGCATCATTATCCGAAGGGACATTAGCCCGGGCACACCGGAAGTTAGGAAGAGGAGGGAGATAATAAATTTTCAATTTTCAATTTTAAATTTTCAATAGTCCGGCGAAGCCGGATTAGGTTTGAAAAATTGAAATTTGAGATTTCTTTGAAAATTGAGATTTGTGATTTAAAAATTATTTATGGTTCATCTCATCAGTTACGGCACCTATATTCCGAAGTACCGCATAAAAATTGCGGATATTGCCGGAGTGTGGAAAAAAGACAGCCGTGAGATTACATCCGGATTGGGAGTTACGGAGAAATCCGTTCCCGGGATAGACGAGGATGCAGTAACGGTTGCGTATGAAGCAGCATCCTTATGCGTTGAACATTCCGGCATTCCTCCTGGCACCATTGAAGCGCTGTTCGTCGGGTCCGAAAGCCATCCATATGCAGTCAATCCGACCTCCACGATTGTCGGAGAGTTTTTGGGATTGGGAAATACGTATGTCGCGGCAGATACGGAGTTTGCCTGTAAGGCAGGGACCGCCGGCATTCAGATGGTTGCCGGACTCGTGGGATCCGGGCATATACAATTTGGACTTGCAATCGGTTCAGATACCGCACAAAGCAAACCCCATGATGTTTTGGAGTACACGTCAGCATGCGCAGCTGTTGCCGTTCTTTTAGGAAATAGAAGGGGGGTTGCCGAACTTCTCTCTTATACCTCATTTACATCCGACACTCCGGATTTTTGGAGGCGGGACGGTATACGGTATCCGTCCCACGCCGGACGGTTTACCGGAGAACCGGCGTATTTTCATCATTGTATAGGAGCCTCAGAGCGCCTACTGCAACAGACGAAAAAAAAGCCTTCGGATTTTGATTATTGCGTGTTCCACATGCCAAACGGCAGATTCCCCAGAGAAGCGGCGCTGCGGTTGGGATTTACCATGGAGCAGCTTCTTCCGTCTCTTATTGTTGATTCAATCGGAAATCCATACGCCGCTTCATCCATGCTCGGGCTTTCTGCTGTGCTGGATATCGTAAAACCGGGGAAAACTATTTTTATGGTGTCCTATGGATCCGGCGCCGGAAGCGACGGGTTTATTTGGAAAACAACGGACAAGCTTGCAGACATGCAAAAGAAAAGGAAAAAGAACAATCAGTTGGTGGCTCAACAAAGGGATAAGAAAGCGTATATTGATTACGTTGAATATTTGAAAAAAACACACAAGATATGAGAACAAATCTCAAATCGCAATTTTCAAATCACAAAGAAATCTAAAATTCTAAATTTTAAACTTATTCGGTCTGAAGACCGACTATTGAAAATTGAAAATTGGTAATTGAAAATTATGAATATATCTGTAACTGGAATAGGAATCACCAAATTCGGGGAACTATGGGGTGTTTCTCCGCGAAGCATGGCTCATGAGGCGTGCGAAGCAGCGCTTGTAGACGCCGGACTTGATCCTTCTGACATTGATTGTCTGATTATAGCCAATATGCTTTCCGGAATGCTTGGGGCACAGGAGCATCTGGGAGCATTCTTTTCTGAAGAATTGGACTTTTTCCATATTCCTTCATACAAAGTGGAAGGAGCGTGCGCGTCCGGAGGATTAGCAGTGCATACGGCAATAAACAGTCTTTTAGGTGGAGAGTATACGCGCGTTATGGTGTTAGGGATAGAAAAAATGACGGACCACAAGCCCGAACTCGTTTCATCAGCGCTTATGGGAGCAGGTACAAACGAAGAGCGATTGTCAGGTCTGACATTTCCGGGAGCATATGCAATTCTTGCCAAAGCTCACATGGAACGCTATAAAACCACAGAAGAACAACTCGCTTCTGTTGCCGTAAAAAATCATTACCACGCGAGTTTAAATCCGAAAGCCCAATTCCATTCTCTCCTGACTGTTGAAAAAGTTATGCACAGCGCATGCGTCGCAGACCCTTTGAGATTACTGGACTGTTCGCCGATTTCCGATGGTGCGGCAGCAGTTATTTTACAGAATACGGAAAACGGAAAACGGAAGACAGAAGTGCAAATAATCGCCTCTCAGGTGGCCACTGACACTTTAGGAGTAGCCCAAAGGAAGAGTTTGACAACGCTGAAGGCAACTGAGGTGGCAGCGCAGAAAGCGTATAGACAAGCACACATTTTGCCGAAAGACATTCAGGTTGCGGAAGTCCACGATTGCTTTACCATTGCAGAAATTTTGGCAATGGAGGACCTGGGATTTTTTGAAAAAGGCAAAGCTGCGCCGGCCCTAGTGAGAGGAGAAACGACGCTCGGATCAAAACAACTGGTGGTCAACACATCAGGAGGGTTAAAAGGGTGCGGTCATCCGGTCGGCGCAACAGGAGTCAAGCAGATAGTGGAAATTACCCAACAGTTGAGAGGGTCAGCCGGCAAGCGGCAGGTCAACGGAGCGCGTATTGGTTTGACGCATAATGTGGGGGGATCCGGAGGAACGTGCGTAGTACACATACTGAAAGGAATATAATTTTCAAAATTCAAATCACAAATTACAAAGAAATATCAAATAACAAATCATAAACCGTTTGATATTTGAATCATTGAAATTTGTTTGAAAATTGAAAATTGGAATTTGAAAATTATTTTGTATGTACAGTCCTGTTAAACTTTGGAGGAATCAGAAAAATGTACAAGCCCTTTTAGGAAAAACGGGTGTGATTGTCAGTTGGACAGTCGTTCGTGTGCCACCTGAAGGATTTAGCAACCAGGCTCCATATCCGGTGGTGGTGGTAGATCTTGAGGATAAAAAAAGAATGAGCGTACAGATGGTTGACTGGGAACCGAAACACTGTCGTATTGGTCAGCGCGTCAGAGTCATACTTCGCCGGATTTCAGAAACGTCATCAGAAGGGATTATCCCGTACGGAGTAAAGGTGAAGCCGATATGATTCAGTTATCGGTTTTCTGTTGTCCGTTTTCAGATTTTTGTTGATCTGTTTTCTGTTTATCTGTTTCGGGAACCGATCGACCGACAACTGACTGACCTTTATCCGACAACTGAAAACTGAAAACAGATAACCAGTATGAATTCAATCCCAAAACATATCGCAATCATCATGGACGGCAATAGGCGGTGGGCGAGAGAGCACGGGCTTCTGGAGCTCATGGGTCATAAGCGGGTGGCTGATGATATTCTTGAACCATTGATTGAACATGGGGCCAACATCGGCGTTTCCTATATGACATTTTGGGCATGGTCAACGGAAAACTGGGGGAGAAAACCGGAAGAGGTGAGCGGTATTATGAACATTTTCCGGCAGGTGGTAAAGAAAGATTGGAAAAGGCTTTCGGATAAAGGCGTACGGATCCGAATTATCGGTGATATTTCAAAATTTCCTGAGGACATACAGGAATCGCTTCATAACGTCGTTGAAGAAACGAAAAACAACAAACGGATTACAACAATATTTGCTTTAAACTACAGTGGTCGCGATGAGATTTTACGATCGACTAAAAGATTGGTTGGCGATATTTTGAATGCGAATATAGACAGAGAAAAGCTTCTTCAGCAATGTAACAACCTGCCTCGCCGGCTGGCGGGTGTAACAATAGAACAATTTAACAATTATCTTGACACTAAAGACGTTCCGGATCCCGAACTCATTATCCGGACCGGCGGGGAACAGCGGTTGAGCGGATTTTTCCTGTGGCAGTCCCAGTACAGTGAACTGTATTTCCCTTCTTTCTACATGCCCGATTTTACACCGGATAAACTAGACGAAGCGGTTAAAGAATATCAGAAAAGGAAACGGAGATTCGGGGCGTAGCAGTTGCCCGTAGTATGATTTCCATCCAACGTGTAAAAAGGCTTAGCTTTGTTTAACAAAGCTAAGCCTTGGATTCAAAGAGCTATCGGGGTAAGAAATTTGTACTAAAACAATTTCTGTATCGGTTCTACGCCAAACATTATTCCGAACAGCTGAACCACCCAAAATGCGGTAAAAATCACAAGGAACCCCACGATGGCAAAGGTGAGCCTGTTTTTTCCGGATTCCATTTTTTTAGCATCCCCAGCACTCGTCATGAGCGTAAAACCCGCGGCAATGATCATGAGGAGGAGCCCAACGCCGGCAAGAGCAAAGATAAAAGGAAAAGCTTTTTTTACGATCTCGCTTATGGTAGTTGGCAATCCGGTAAAACCACTGTCGATGGTATATGTTTGGTCTCCTCCGCCGATTTTGAGAGTTTGTGCAAATATGTGTTCCATAAAAACAGTATACCAATTTTTTATGTCATTGCGAGCGTAAGCGAAGCAATCCTTATTATAAAGATCGCTTCTCTCGATTGCATCGGGATCGCGATGACAGCGATGTTATTCAAATCCCGGTATACCAAGAATATCAACACCGATAAGCCGCAGGATAAATATGGAAAAAATGATAAAGAGAAGTCCTACAATTGCCGACGTGATCAGCTCTTTCCCCTCATTGAGCTTTTCCGGATTGCCCGCACTCATGACCATCTGAAATCCGCCGATGATGATAAGAAGAAACGCAATACCGCCGGCAATGCCCGAACCGAACTTGAGAAGTTTGGTAACAAATTCACCTGATGATGTTGGGAGACACCCGAATGCAGTCCAGACAGCCTCTTTGCCCTCTCCCATACAGGCGCTGCACTCACCCGTTTTGTCTCCTGCAAAATCACAGGGAGAGGCGGCAAAAACACCGCGCGGAGATAGAAAAACAAGGCCAGAAAGGATCAATATGATAAGAAATATGCGTTTCATGATTCTTTAAGTGTAACAAAGCATGTTTTGAAAAGGAAGAGGAGGGAGATAATTGGAGAATAGAGAATAGAAAATGGAAAATGGATAGCGAAATTGTCATTGCGAGGATCAATTGATGTCATTTTGGCAAGCCGAAACGCGTCCAGAATCCTAAACGCTATTTGGAGACTCTGGACAAGCCAGAGTGACGATTTATGAGATAGCTCCTAGTTCAATCTGTTGGTTTAGTAGCTTACCTCTATAGAAGTTTAGTATGATAGATATACTATATGAAGAGAATTATTATTATTTCTTCCATTGTCTATTGTCTATTTTCCATTGTCCCCAAGGCGGTTGCCCAGTCCTGCGATCCATCGTGCGCTAGTATGGATGAATGCCGGGATAAAATTGCCAAATGCCAGGAAGCATGGAGCTCCATGGAAAAAGCCAAAAAACCCCACGCTGACGCACTTAAAAAAATGGAAGCGGACATCGCCGCATTTCAATCAAGGATCAAAGGCATCGAGAAAGAACTTTTTAAAAAGGAAGCGGCAATTGCCGAAGGGGAAAAAGAATTGGAAGAGATTGTACTGGTGGCAAGCGTCCGAATCCGTCAATTTTACATGCGTACCTCATCATCGATTCCCATGCTCACGCTTCTTTCTTCTACAAATATCGGTTCAGCACTCCGTACGTATGCCTATCAGCAGGCGGTAACGTCAGAAGACAAAAAAGTGATCACCCAAACCGCCATGTTGGTAAAAGAATTAGAAGATAAAAAAAAGAAACTGGAAAAAGAAAAAGGAACGCTGATAGTGTGGCAAGAAGATTTGGATAAACGGGCTGTGTCTGTCCGGAAGCTCGTGGGTGAGGCTACGGCGTACCAGACAAAGTTATCCGGCATTATCGCTTCACTCACTGCCCAGCAGCAATCGTTTTTGGCTGCTAAACTTGCAGGACTGAACCTTCCGACGAGCTTGGGCGCCGGGCCTTTGTTTTGTACGGACGACAGGAAGCTTGATCCCGGGTTTCGGCCTGCATTTGCATTTTTTACGTTCGGTATTCCGCACCGCGTCGGGATGAATCAGTATGGAGCTTTGGGTCGGGCCCAAGCCGGACAACAGTATCGGGATATCCTGAATGCCTACTTTGCGAATTTTTCTATTGAAAAGCGCGAAGGGATGCGCATAAAAGTACAGGGATATGGAGAAATGGGACTTGAAGATTATCTTTTGGGCATTTATGAAATGCCCGGTGAATGGCCGATTGAAGCGCTCAAGGCCCAAGTGGTCGCCGCGCGCTCCTACGCTCTTTCCTATACCAACAATGGTGCCAACGAGATTTGTACCACTCAGGCCTGTCAGGTATATAAAGGCGGTAACAAAGGAGGGAATTGGGAATCGGCGGTACGTGCGACCACCGGGGAGGTGATGGTTTCCGGCGGAGAAACCGTGAAAGGGTGGTATTCCTCAACAGACGGCGGATATACATTTTCCTCCGGCGACGTGTGGGGGAGCGACAAATCCTGGACAAAACGGACGCGGGACACAAACGGTGACGTGGGAAGTTTTTCCGATTTATTATCTAAAGCCTATGATCGTGACTCTCCGTGTTTTTATGCAGCTCAAGGCTGGCGGAGTGAATTCGGCAAATCCGCATGGCTCAAGTCCGAGGAGGTTGCGGACATAGCCAATGTCATCCTTCTTTCAAAAGCTGATTCCGGGACGCGGGAACATCTGTACCAACAGGATAAGCCAAACCCTGGAGGGAAAGAGACATGGGGGAGAGACAAGGTAAAAGATGAGTTGAGGAGCCGAAACATCACCCCGTATAATTCCGTTTCCGACGTATCTGCCTCAGGTGTGGATTTTGGGGTGGGGAGGACAACACAGGTTTCCGTATCAGGGGACGCCGGAAGCACTTCATTTGACGGAGCGGAATTTAAAGACTTCTTTAATTTGCGGGCTCCGGCAAATATTCAGATTGTCGGGCCGCTGTTTAATGTGGAAAAAAAGTGAACTCCGCATTATTTGATGCGGAGTGAAACCCCGTACCGTCCCGACGTAACGTCGGGACTGGTACTGGGGTGACAACATTTAATAAAGGGATCCCATTATGGCTCGCAAGACGTCGGTCTATTGTCTTACTGTATGTAGTTTTGTATACTTATAGTCATGCCAGTCTTGTTTGAGGCGCCATCCCAAGCTCCGAAAAAAACTTCAAAAAAAGGCAGACAGGCTGTTTACCCGTTTTCCACGCCGTTTACCGCATACGTGATGAACCCGAAAGATATCCGGTTTGAAACGCAAGGTACGGATGAAGAAGTGATTTTGTTTCTGCGCCAGCATATTATCGTACTTATTCCGCCATTTATTCTTGGAATTATCTTTTTCTTCATGCCATTCATTCTTTTCCCCATGCTTGTCCGGTTTTTGCAAAGTCCGATAGAGATACCTTCCGGGTATGTGGTTGTCGGAACAATATTTTGGTATGTGGCAACATTCGGATATCTCCTCACCACGTTTCTCCATTGGCATTTCAATATCTTTATTGTTACGAACCACCGGATTATCGATATTGATTTTCTCTTTCTTCTTTACAGAAAATTTGCCGAAGCAAAAATTGAAAAAATTCAGGATATATCATTTAGAACCGGCGGCATTATGGCAACCGTCTTTGACTACGGCGATGTCCTGATTCAGACTGCCAGTGAATTGCCGAATTTCGTTTTTGAGAAAGTACCGCGGCCCTCCGAAGTGGTTCATGTCATAAGCGATCTCACGGAAAACCGGAAAAAAGGAAGGAATGTATGACGCCCGATGTAGACACCATAGTATGGCTGGGTATGAAACTGATGATGCTGGTTGGATTGGGGATTTATATCGTGTTTGCCTTTATCATTGTCCGTCAGGAACAGCTCATGTCAAAAACACTGGAAGCAGCATCCGAAAGAATTATCTCCATACTTACGTGGCTTCATTTAGGAGCTGCTGTTGTGGTTTTTATGCTTGCCCTTCTTATCCTCTGACGATTTACTTCGCTATCAACGAATTACGAATAAAACCTACGAATATACGAATAAATCCAATTAATTATTCGTATATTCGTACAGATTCGTTATTCGCTGATGCACCCACATTTACGTTTTTAGGTGCGTTTTTGTGCTACGATAGGAGTAATGGATGAGCGTTTTGATACCGGCACGGTGGTTGGTAAAAAATCAGATACCCATTGGGGACAGGTGATAAAAACTCCGTATGCGTTTGGCGTTGTGGAGGTTGAGGATGATGAGGGAAAAGCCCAAAAAGCAGGCATGGAGCTGATTCACAGCGTGACGAGGGAAGTATCAGAACCCGTTTCTTCGATACAACGCCTCTTTTCGTTTATTGATTCCCTGTGGAATCCAAACATCCAGACGCTCCTCCTTTGTGTGCCGATCGGCAACACCATCACGGTTATATTGCGGGGGACGGGGGTCGTGTACCTCAAGCGTGATGGTCATATTGCGCGCCTCCGGTCCCGCGAAGGGACAATTTCCGGAGTTGTGTATCCCCAGGACATTCTATTCCTCTCCTCCAAAACGTGTCTCAATGGCATTTCGGAAGAAGAACTGTTTTCGTTTTTTGACCACATGGGGGTCGCGGATATTGCGGAAAAACTGACCCTCCACCTGCACAAAAAAAATGACACGGTCGGATACGCGGGATTGTTTGTGGAAGTGAAAGGAGGTTTACAAGAAGCTTTTCCGACGGATGAGCAGGAACCCGTCCGGAAAAAACTACGCTGGAACCCAAACGCGTATCACCATGCCCTTCATGTGCAGGGCATTAAACGGAGAGCAAGAGCGTTTTGGCATACACTTCGCACTGTCGATATCCGGATTACCGGCATACTGCTTGTTTTATTTGTCGTCAGTATCAGCGTCGGGATAGTCAGGGAACGATCAGGAAAAAAATCAACCGAAGTCATGAAAACCATTCAGGAAGGACAGCGTTTGTACGATGAGGGGGTGGCGCTTTTGGATTTGAATGTGATTAAAAGCAGGGAACGGCTTGTGGAGGCAAAACAGCTCGTTGATAAAACAAAACAAACAGTATCCCCAAAAACAAAAGAAGGAAGAATGCTTGTGAGTTTGGAAAAAAACATTGCTGAAGCGCTTCCCAAAGCAACGAAAGAATATGAAGTAGCTCCGGAACTCTTTTTTGACGCGTCACTTCTCAAAGCAGGAAGCTCTATCAGTTCATTCGGGCTATATGAAGATACGATGGCATTTCTGGATACACATTCCAAAACCGTGTTTACCCTCCAGCTTTCAACCAAAAACGGGCAAATTGTCGGAGGCGGGGGAACGCTTGACGGATCCGAAACCGTGGCAATTCACGGAGACAGAGTGTATGTATTTACCCTGGCAGGTATCCACGTTTTCAATGTACAGGATAAAACCGTAAAACCGTTTGTCATAAAAAAGGCAGCAGACTGGATTTCGATAAAAGCCATGACGGCATTTGGCGGAAACATCTATCTTCTTGATACGGGGAAAAGCCGCATTTGGAAATATGTGGCTACGGCAAGTGCGTTTTCAGACCTGCGGGAATTTCTCCTGCCGGATTTCTTTCCGGATTTATCCAAAGCCGCCAATATGGTTATTGACGGATCCGTGTGGTTGGGAACAACGAACGGAACTATTACGCGGTTTACCCAGGGGAAAGAAGACTCATTTGTACTAAAGGGCGTTGATCCGCCGTTTGGCAACACCGTCATTGTGTATACGGATGACAACTGTGAGAACGTGTATGTTCTTGATTCCCAAAACCAAAGGGTTGTGGTATTGGAGAAAGACGGCATGTACAAATCCCAATATAAATATCCGTCAACCTTTGTCCCCAAAACCATCGCTGCCTCAGAAAAGCTTGGGGTACTGTTTTTCTTTTCCGAAGGAAAGCTCTATACTGTCAATCTTAAACAATAGCAGGACACGCGCACTGCATTTCAATGTACATTGTCATTGCGAGCCGAAATCCCGCCTTGCGGGATGAGGCGAAGCAATCTTTATAATAGAGATTGCCGCGTCTCCCGACGTGACGTCGGGATCCTCGCAATGACATATTGTATAGACACTGTTATCTATGAAAATCACAAATCGCAAAGCCCATTATGACTACACCATTCTTGACCGTTTTGAAGCGGGTATTTCCCTCATGGGATCAGAGGTGAAATCCCTGCGCGGCGGACACGGGAAGCTGGAAGGAGCGTTTGTACGGCTTATGGACGGAGGAGCGTATCTTATTAACGCCCAGATCCCGCAGTACCAATTCAGCCGGCCCGAAGGGTATGACCCCAAAAGGACGAGAAAGCTTCTTCTCCACAAACGGGAGCTTATATCCCTGGAAGGGAAGCTGAAAAGCGGGAATTTGACCCTGGTCCCCCTGTCTTGGTATACTATCGGTCCGAGAATTAAACTCGAAATTGGGTTGGCTCGGGGGAAGAAAGAGTACGAGAAGCGGGAAAAAATCCGAAAAGAAGACATGAAACGGGATCTGGAACGGGANNGCCCGCCTACGCTTCCTTTGAGCCTTTTCACTACTATTCGTAGACGGCTCAAAGAGCGCGTGAGCGGCGGGCATAAGTGACACTATGCTCGTTATCACTCGTTGAGTGTCACTAATGGGGATGATCGGTTCGACAGATTGTTGCTCTTTAACACTGCAAGCCGACGTTGATGGATCGTCGTAAAAGAACTATCAAACACTAACTGCTGACAACGTCATCAGTAAACTCGAGGCAAAACTTGCTTCTTTGGAAGCTCGATTAGCTTTGAGGGGTCGACAATTCGCGTTCGCGCGAGCCTAAGACCCGTCCTCTATTTCTTTATTCCGGTGAAGGATAGAAGGGCGTAAAACCAGCCGGAACGTCAGAAGTCGGATGACCAGCCGATTTTGGAGTAATCCATTTGGTCAACCCTTTCTAGAAATATTTGTCTGTTCTTTTTTCTGGAAAGAATCAAACAGACTATGCTTGTAGATGTGTTTTGAACAATAGTTTGGACCCGAGCTCAACACTCGGCATCTCCACAGCCAGTTGCTGAGCCAAAAGGCTCAGCTTACTGCTGTGGATGCCGCGTAATCGCGGCGCCACAGTGAGTTTACTCAAATATGTCCCGCAAAGCGGGACGCCACAGCCATTTGTTTTTGAAGGCTCAGCTTACTGCTGTGGCAGTGAGTACACTGCATCCTCAGGAATAATGCTTTTCGCTTAAGAAGCGAATCTCAAACTCCTGCGGAGATGTCCCGACGTAACGTCGGGACGCCACAGCAAGAGTTTAATGGTAATACATTCATTAAATACAAAGGAGTAAATATGGCACCAGAATATAACTTCAGCGAATTAACTAATGAAGAGTTGGAGCAGATAATGGCTGCAGGAGAAACGGGAGCGGGTTATATCCCTTTTCAACAAGCTGCTGCCTTAAGATTGAACAGGGTTGGGAGAACCGAAGCTCAAAAAAGGTTAGCATCAGATCAAGAAAAATGGATATTCGACTTACCAGAGGCAGTAATCGCAAATTTAAATCGAATTATTGGGAAAAGATAACGTTTTTGGCACTTTATGTCTTTTGAAATATCCTCTAAATTCCTTTAATCTGTCTTAGGGATACTGCGAAGCAGTAATTCCCCGCGGCTTGCCGCGTCATCCCTGACTTGATCAGGGATCTAGAGATTCCTGCTTTCGCAGGAATGACAGATACCTCGCAGCTTGCTGCGAGGAGGTTCATAAATCATTATGATATGCTCGATGTATGCACCTTCTCGATCTCCTTTTCCCCAAACGGTGCTTAGGTTGCGGGAAGTGGGGGAGATACATTTGCCTTTCATGTTTTCATTCCATAAAGCTATTACCATATCTCAAATGCCCTGTGTGTGAACGTCCGGCAGTTGACGGCATGACGCATCCCCGATGCCGGACAAAATACACGCTTGACGGCCTCACCAGTTTTTTCCGCTACGACGGGGTCATAAAAAAAGCAATTAAAACCATAAAATACCGCTATGTTACTGATATCGTTACAGAAGTGATTGACGTTATTCCCAACTCTTCGTTTTCAATTTTTCAAAACATTCTTAATTCTAAATTCTTAATTATGAATTGTATTTTAGTACCCATCCCTCTCCATCCATCCCGTTACAGATCCAGAGGATTTAACCAGGCAGAAGTGATTGCAAGCGCGTTGAGCAAACGATTGGATATTCCCGTTAATACAACATTATTGATTCGTACGGAAAAAACTACTCCGCAGGTAGAGATGAAGGATAGAGATAAAAGATTAATGAATATGAAAGGCGTTTTTACAGTAAAGAACAATTCTTCGATGTTGCGATGTAACAATGTAACGATCTTGCTAATAGACGACGTCTTCACCACAGGCGCCACTCTTCGCTCCGCCGCATCCGTTTTTAAACACGCAGGCGCACCGTTTGTCTGGGGAATAACAATAGCGCAATAACATCCCTACATTACACCTACATTATCTCATATGCACGTGCATATGAGATAATGTAGGTTCTCGAGCAGAAAAATGGTTAATATGCATTTTTATGTGGTAGGATACGAGCATTATGAAAAGGAAAACCATTGCTCTGGTTGCCCATAGTAATGTTGAGTGGATTTCGAAAGCTGATTTAATATCCTATTCGTTTCTTATCGGTGTTGACCGTGCCGCGTATGTGTTATTGAAGCTTGGAATATCCGTTGATTTAGCGATCGGTGATTTTGATTCAGTCACAAAAAAGGAAATGAATGAAATCCGAACGAGAATCTCAACGATTAAACAATATCCACAGGAAAAAGACCAAACGGATTTGGAGCTTGCAGTCACATACGCGCTCACAATTCATCCCGAAGAGATTGCGCTGTTTGGAGTGACCGGAGGCAGGCTTGATCAATCTCTAGCCGCGCTTCATTTATTACGGACAATTCATGAACACAAATGTCGGGCGAGTGTAAGAGACGAACACAACTTTATGGCTCTCGTTAGCGGGAAATACCAAATACCAAAAACAAAAGATTTTCCATATCTATCTATTCTTCCGGCAACGGATGAAATTATTGTTACGATTAAAGGATGTAAATATCCTTTGGAAAAATACCGTATGGAAAAGGGGACGACATTAGGGGTAAGTAATGTCATCATTTCCGATTTTGCGGATATTTCGGTCCACAAGGGAACAGCGTATTGTGTTCTCTCAAGAGACCGGGAATAGCTACCTATGTAATTTCTCCGGTTTATTTTTGCTGGAGCATACGAGTTGGGAATTCTTATGTCCCTTAGTCCTCTATACTCCTAGCTGAGTATTGTATCAAATTTGAATGAACTTCGTGTCCCGTAGTCGTGGCTAAATGCCTGCACTGAGCGAAGTCGAAGTGAGACAAATAAGACAGTATAAAAAGGTCATCTTGCAATTTTTACCAATCTAGCCTATAATATAATAATCGTTAAGCTGGACTAGTTTCCAGCTTATTTTTTTATGCAACAAAAAGAACTAATTTCAGGTTTAAATCTGTTGAGTAATGCCGATATGGTCTTGGTCAATTCTCCATTGAGAGACTATGGGCAGAGACCGAAAGATGATTATGAAGTGCTGCCTCCGATGGGGTTAGCGTATATTGCCACCCATGCAGCTCAACATGGTCATAATGTCGGGTTAATTGATGCGGAACATCACGGCCTGGAACAAGCAAGATTAGCAAGCATGGTTAATAACTTGAATCCAAGGTACGTAGGAATAAACGTTTTTACTCCAACTCGAACTCAGGCTTTACGTTTTGCTGAACAATTGACTCCTGACCTTCTCTTGATTATTGGCGGACCGCATGCAACAACATTGACGGAAAGAACGTTACGGGAATTCTCAGAAGTTCACAGCAAAGTGATCCTCATTCGAAGTGAAGCAGAAATCGCCGTCACTGCGCTTTTGGACGGTAAAAGAGCAGAACAAATACCAGGGGCATTTTGGTTGGAAAACGGACGCCTCAGTTACACCCCAGGGTTATCTGTTCCCAACAATTTGGACGAATTACCGCAATTAAGCAGAAAATTTTTAGCCAATGATCCGTCCGTTGATCGTCATACTGGTCGAATTGAATCGCGTGTATTAACCTCAAGAGGGTGTCCATTTAATTGCACTATCTGTGCTGGGGCAAGAGATGTTTTAGATTTACCAGTGAGAAACAGAAACGCCCAAAATGTCGCTCAAGAAATACAAGGATTAGTTACTGATGATAATGTACAATCAATCCGATTTGTTGACGATCTATTTATCGCAAGTGAAAAACGGGTCAGATCCATTCTTGATGCTATGAATAATGTCGGAATTTCGAATCTATTTTGGGATTCAACAGGCAGAGCGAGTATTTTAGCGAAATTCAGTCCCGACTTATTTGACTATCTCAAGGCTAATGGCGCTAGTGAAATCGCACTCGGAATTGAATCGAGGTCAGAACGATTAAGGAAAAGGATTAACAAACAGGCTAGCCTGCTGGAAATTGAAAAAAGTGTCAATGAATTAACCCGCAGAGGAATTAAAGTAAAGGGGTATTTCGTTATTGGAATTCCAACCGAAACTCGAGCTGAAACTTTGAGTACATTAGATTTTGCTAAACAACTTTCTCAAGATCATGTGGGTTTTTTCAGATCCAGCGTTTTTATCTTTCGTCCGTATCCTGCAACTGGTGAATGGAACTATTTGGTCAAATCAGGTTTTTCAGAAGATGAATTATTGTCCATGCATGCTGAAGGTGAAGGTGAACGGGCAAAGCATGAGGTTTTGCCTACTCAACAGTTCGGTGAATGCAGTCCCGAAGAACTTGAAGGCTTGCTTTCACAACATGATATGTGGCAAACTAATTTTTTACACTAATACTACGAGAGGCATGGAACAACGACCACAACAGTTTCACCAAAATCCTGAAGTGAGGTTTTTTGAGCGTGAACTTCCAAGAGTCAATCTGGAATTTGCTCACAAGAAAAAACCATCGGGACTAAAGAAGGAACGAAGAAAAGGTAAATTACCGAATGAAATCCGTCACGATCAAAACGCTGCGATCGCGGTCGGCACGTGGAAAAAAAGAGGGAAAGAAAAAATAAAGACGAAATAATTCTATGTATTTGAATAAAGAACGAGTGAATGGGAACAACTGTATTCCTGCGGAGGAGCTCCCTGGATATTTATTGTCAGCACAAGGAGAATGGGATAAAAAGCCGGTGTATGGACCAAAAGCGAATGTTGAACGATTTCTGACGAGCGGAGCTGAATTTTTCCCTGACAAGTTAATAATCCCACGGGTGATAGTAGCAGCTGATGATACTGAAACTATCGAATCAATATTGATGAACGGAATAGAAACGAACCATTCCATGGGTATCCGCACGATTGCTGATAGACCAATTTTTAGCGGTGCGAAGCCTCAATGGGATTTGGGAATTGACACAACGGATAAAGCACAAAATTTCCTTCAAACGACGCTTCCCGCGTGGCGTATGGATGCCGCTTTAAATAATTATCACATTGGACAGCTCATTCTCATGAGTAACCCGCCGCAAATCGGAACGAAAGAAGAGCATCTGAATCAATTCGTTTTTCGCCTCAGTTGGGACTGCTTTAACTCATTAAATTGTCTGGAATCATGCTCATTAATGAAATGACAATTGGTACCAACCGATTACGGGAGTTGGATCGACGTATGGAACAAGGAGACGATCATGTCGTTCGTTTCCAATCGTTTTACCAACCAACAGGATTTTTGGACAGGACAGATCTGAAAATTGGTTCCGCCTATCAAGGCGATCCGAAACACACAGATACAATCATGTCCGTTTTGAATACATTGGAGAATCAGATTAAAGATACAACAGTCCAGTTACTTCGGAGGCTAGATTTCTTTGCAGGGTTAGGGCTGAATATAGTTGAATTTCAAGGGTATGTCGATGAAAAAACTAACAACAAAAACATGTATATCTACGGACTTCGTGGTACAAATGATGATACTCGTACGGGACTTCGACGAAGCTAACTCCAAGCGATATGTAAGTTCAAAATAGTTTTAGATCTTTTTTCCCACAAGTACGACTCTATGCCGTGGAAATCTAATACCCTTGTCGGTCTTAAACTTTACCACGTACTCTTCGAGTAACTTTCTGTCTTTTTTGGAGTCAAAATCTTCAAATATGGGCACTCCCTGTAGAAATAAGTCAAAATCCTCAAACGATGTATAGTATTCGTCATAGAAATAATCCTGAGCAAAAATTACTTTAAACCCTGCGTCTTTAAGCCCTTGTTTTTCCTTTTCTAATCTGGAAGTATTCCATTCTTTATAGCCCTGACCACGACCAAATATTTCTTTAATTTCCTGACAATCTTTTTCGCCGATATTTATTCCAATAAAATAACCACCTGGTTTTAATACCCGTCGAAACTCAGAAAAAGGTGTTGGTCCCCGACGGGAAAAAATTATGTCAAAGGATTTATCGAAAAATGATGTTTTATGAGCGTCTTGAAACGTAAAAGTAATATTTTTTACCTTATATATCTTTTGTTTTTGTCTGGCAATTTTTAATAACTCTTTGGACGTATCAATTCCTGTTATAGATGAAAAATATTTTGCTATTTGGAAAGCAAATTTTCCATCACCGCACCCCGCGTCAAGAGCTTTTTTATTTTTACTTGCCAAGCCAATCAGTTTTTCCTTAAAAATTTCTTCCGGGTCTCTATTCGGATATTCGGAACGGTAGTCAACATGACCTGTGCTAAAAGCATACCCACCGAATTTCTTAGCAACTTTATCGTAAAAACTTGTTGTCATACGACTATTTTAGCACGTGGTGTCATAAATCTCCTCTTGTGCGACGTCAAGGGAACCAGCACTCAAAATACTTTTTAGATCTTTTTACAGTCCATGGCAAGTGAATTATTGTCTAATTTTAGCTTCAGTTACACGGTAGTTTCCGAAATCGGAAGGATTTTATGGTTTATTGCCTCCACCGCCCATCTGATAGCAGGACGGTTATTCTCTTTAGAATACGGCTCATTGAATCCAAGACAAACCTTACAATGAGGACAAAAAACAAATCCATTCCTCTGAAACTTAGGCTTACGGTTTAATATTCTATCAATATAACAACGTTTCAATGGACCAGAACCATCTTTCTGATAATGGAATAAAAATGTTCTGCATGTTTTACATGAAATAGTAAGAAATCTACTCCAACCGCCTCTGTTGTTGCGATATGTGTCAGAAATAAAAGTGTAAATTTTTGATTTTTTCATACATTATTTTCTAAATAATGCAACGTAATCCTTCATTTCAAACAACCTGTTTCTGGAGTATCCTGTTTTTTCCTGCAAAATTCCAAGATGTGTCAGATCAGTAACGAGCTCACCTGCCGTCCGAAAACTCACGTCGATCGCTTTGCTTGCATCTTTCACACTGATAATAGGCTGTGAAAACAAATAGATCAATAATTGTTTTGCACGCGGGACTTTACGACCGAGCGTCGATATTTTCTGTTCATAGTGCTCACGAAGTATGATGATATTTTCAAATTTCTGTTTCCCCTTTGTACTGGTCATTACTACGCCTTCCAGAAAAAAACGCACCCAATCTTCCAGCTTATTCTGTTGCCGAACACGATCCAATAAATCGTAGTACGACTGCCGGTGTTCTTCAAAATAATCGGAAATATACAGCACCGGCTTCATTAAAAATTTACGCTCCATTAATTGTAAGGTAATCATCAATCGTCCAATGCGGCCATTCCCATCCAAAAAAGGATGGATGGTTTCAAACTGATAATGCATAATCGCAATCTTTATAAGAATAGGAATGTTCAGCGATGCATTATGCCAACATTTTTCCCAGTCAGAAAGCAATTCGCCAATTGCTTCATGCGGAGGCGGTACAAAATGTGCAGTCCGTATAGAAGACCCGCCGATCCAATTTTGACTTGTGCGGATTTCTCCGGGTTTTTTATGCTTTCCCCGAACGCCCGTAAGCAATCGGGCGTGAGCATCTTTCATAAGTCGCGCAGAAACAGGGAGACGCGCCAACTCTTCAACCGACCAGTTCATGGCGGTGATGTAATTGCGCACCTCGCGCCAGTCGTCGCGCCGTTCAGGATCAATTTCTTCTTCAGGAAGCAGCGCCTCATCAATTTCCGTCCGCGTACCCTCAATCCGTGAAGAGCTTACGGCTTCGCTCTTCACATGCATTTGTATAAAATAATCGATATCCGGAACCAAACGGGAATATGCGTTCAGCTCACCCAACAATCGTGTCGCTTCCTCAAGAAGCATTATGGTCGACTGGTCCTGTACGACAAACGGACGATTAACATGTGCAGGGAAAAAGCTTGTATATTCACTATCTTCTCCTGAGTGTATCTTTTTATATGTGCCGGAAACAAATGGTTTCATACGGTAAATATACCACATCTTATTATACTTTGCAAGCTTAAAGGTAAATAAGATATATCATATTATACTTTACTCATGCCGAAACGCTTCTCTATGCTCTTGAAGCGAAAAATGTTTGTTTCAAAAGGAATTAGCAAGCCAGAACAAGCTATTCAACGATAGCATACGAGTCTGTCTGAACTATAGGCCTTCTGCGGAGAGGAGGGGACTCGAACCCCTAATCCCGTTTCCAGGACACCCGCTTTCCAAGCGGGGCGACTACCAATTATCACACCTCTCCAGATACCCAAAATTATACCATTAGGGGGATATATGCACCGCATCACCGTTTAAACTCCTCTTCCAGTTCTTTTTGCACATCAGCCCACCATTCCTGAGAATCAGTGGAAAGAAGCACTGCGGCAAGGCGCACTGCCTCCGGAATCCGTATCCGTGATTTGTTCATCATCCATTTCTGGGCATGCGTATCCCCGCCTTCCGCAAGCGGTTTTAAACGAACAAGAAGCGCGATGATATTTGCCTCAAATACCACACGCGCTTCTATGGTTTTTTTCTCTTCATATTCGCGAAGCAGTACCACTAATTCCTCATCAACTTTTCCAAAGATATCTGCGTTTGCTTTCTCCTGATTTCTGGTAATGTATTTGAGGGAGAGTTTGTGGGCATCTCCTGTCCGGGTTTCGTGAAAATCATGGAATATACTCATGGTAAGCACTTTCCCTGTGTCAAGGTGAAGTTCTTTTGCCAAAAAATACGAGATAACCGCAGTCATAAAAGAATGTTCTCCGATACTCTCTTCTCCATTGCCTAAGATTTGGAATCCTACCCGCTTCATCCGGGCAACCGCAGCTGCTTCGTAAATATTGTTGGCTATCCGTTTTGTTTGGTTCATACGCGTACGAGTCTATCCACCACAAAGCGGGGTCCTGCTCCGCGGGATATGCGACCCTTCCTCGCCTCGTATTATATCATTTAAACAAGATATATCGTGCTATAATCTCACTATGTCTTCCCGCTCACGTGCATTTTTAGCAATCATCATCGCCTCCGTTCTGTGGGGAACAGCAGGGGTTACCGCAAAAACTCTTGTCAAAGGAGTAGATCCATTTGTCGCTTCATTTTACCGATTTTTGATCGCCTCACTCCTCATTCTTCCTTTTTTTCTCAAAGAGAAGCGCGTTTCTCACCATGTGTGGCGAGATCTTTTTCCTTTAAGTCTTATTGGTGCGCTCAATGTTCCTTTCTTTTACCTTGGAATCAAAACAACAACTGCAAATTCCGCGACCGCGATCTATACCGCTATACCGCTCACCACGGCGCTTTTCTCATATATTCTCATTAAAGAAACACATTCAAGGAAAAAACTTATCGGGATATGTATCGGCCTCATCGGCGCACTTCTTATCACCTTTCTTCCTTTTATCGAAAAGGGCAATCTCATCATGGGTGATTTTATGGGCAATTTGTTTGTCGTTTGCGCTATGCTCTCTTGGACATTGTATTCAATCGGTTCACATCGGATCCTTATAAAAAACAGGTATCCACCGCTTACCGTCACATCTATGTATTTTTTTGCAAGCGCAAGTATGTCACTCCTATTATCTGTTCTATCAAACCGGCAACTGATTCCACCTAATCTATTCATGCCAACCTATATCGCCGTACTCTTGTATTCAAGCATTTTCATCACCCTTATCCCATATTTCCTTTTTCAATGGGCAAGCAAACGAGTCAGCATTACAACCGTATCGCTCAAACAATACGTAGAACTGATAGCAGCAGTTTTTCTCAATTCCCTCCTTCTCGGAGAAATACTATCAGGAGGATTTATTATCGGAACACTGCTCGTCGTTCTTGGAGTAATAATCGCAACAGGAACACAAATACTGTCAGCCATAAAGAGGAAGTTGCTGCATCTATAGAATTAGCTTCGCAAGGCCAGGCCTTGCGAAGCTAGATTCGTCCTCCGCATCTTTCCACTCGCCTAAACTATCCAAAGCGCCCTTGGCGAGAATCGAACTCGCATTACCAGCTCCGGAGGCTGGTGCTCTATCCGTTAAGCTACAAGGGCATTGTTCCGCGTTCTACCCGCCTCGCGTCGAAGAGCGAACGCGAGCTCGCCTCGCTGAGTCGAAGCGGGTCCAGGCGGGTCCATTATCAGCCAAAGGTTGATCCGCCTCTGGCGGAAACTACGAGAGCAACGTCCTATTTTACCCTATTTTCCCCAAATCTCCATCTATAACCACAGGCTTCATGGAGTGCATCTCGACAGCGTAATCCATTGTCGGCACCGGATTCATAAGATAGATTTTCTTTCCCAATCCAAATGCATACCCTATTTCCAAAAACGTATTGCCGCCGATATATCCCGGAATACCCTTTTTCTCATAGTTGAGAACAATAACCGCATCTGACTGTTGTATGAACTGAAAATGCTCCCGAATGAGATTGTTCTCAATTTTAAAGGTGATTTTTTCTTCTTCAGTTGAAGCGTAAAATTCATTTTTCGATATATCATATGCCCCGGATGGAATAAATACCGTATGACCTTGCACTTCAAGAAATGCTTTTGCTTCGAGCATATCTTTATGAAACTGCATGCTCCCGCAGATGGTGATTTTCATAGAGCGTCAATATGGTTATGTCAGTTTACTTCCCTTTGAGTTGAGTTTGGCGGAGTTTAAGTTGGCTAATACGCTTGATTGAAAATAACTCATAATCGTCTTTTTATTCTCTTGTCTTTCCTCGGCAAAACCAATTAATAACCTCAATAATTCATCAAACTCCACTCCGCTTGCTTTCCAAAGATGGTGATAGAGGGTTCCGGGCAACGGATTCACCTCGGCGACAAATAACTCGTTGGTTTTTTTATTCAATAGAAAATCGACTCGAGAAATACCGCTGCATCCAAGCGCTCTGTATACCTCCTTTGCCATTTGTTGAATTTTTCTCATCATCATGTCGCTTACTCTTGCCGGAATAACAATACCGGATTTCGATTTTCCCAATTGGCTTCCGCCTTCTTTTAAATATTTTTCGTTAAAATCAAACAGATCGGATTGAAATGCGGACTCCTGCAGAGCGGATGCCTGTAACTCTTTATTCCCAACGATACAACAGGTCGCATCCATGACATTTTCAACTCCCTCTTCCACGAGAACCTTGTTGTCATAGTACAACGCTACATCAATAGCGTCTTCAAGATCAGTTCCTTTTTTATTTTTCACTTTTGTTATGCCTATTGACGAGCCAAGGTGTACCGGTTTCACAAAAAGCGGCCATGTAAGTTTTTTCGCAATCAAATTCAATAACATTTCTTTATTTTCCTGCCATTCGTTTTTGTAAAAATATACATACTTTGTAATGGGAATTCCATTTGCCTGACAGATTTGTTTTGTTAATGCTTTATCCATAGCAAGTGATGACGAGGCTACATCACATCCTACATACGGCACATCAAACATCTCAAATATCCCCTGAATTATCCCGTCCTCGCCATATGGGCCATGAAGCGCAGGAAATGCAATATCAATTATTACGGTTTTTCCGGAAAATCCTTTCTTCTTCAACACTAATTTCCCGTGCGAGTTCTCCAGGTCAAGGAAATATTCCTTATATACATTGTTTTCCTCAACTATCTTTGTTGGATCAGTAAATCGCTTTAATTCCCCGAGTGCTTCGTCTATCATCCACTCGCCTTTTTTTGTCAGGTACACAGGAACAACCGGATATCCTAATCCTTTCAGGCCTGAGATAATAAGCTGGGCGGTGATAATGGAAATATCATGTTCCGTACTTCTGCTGCCGAAAAACACGCCGATGGTTTTCATACATATCTCCTTTCAGACATATTGATCTCCCCAATCGTTTTGAAAAAGGACGACATCATTCGGCCGAATAATATCCGACAACTTGTTATGTGTCTCCGTAGCTGTATTAAACCAGATAATATGAGATTCATCAAATTTTTTTTCTTTGAGGCCTTTTTCTATAAAGGGCGTCACGCTATTTTTAATTAATATAACCCGGTCTGCAACTCCAGCTAATTCCCGGCCAATGGTTTCATGGACTATCGAAGCTTTCATTCCCATCTCCACAAGCCCGGGAGTGATAAAAATCTTTCTTCGTTTTTTGAAATGAGATAGAACGCGAATCGCCTCACGGACACCATCTGGGTTGCCATTATAACTATCGTCAATAACCAAGACTCCTTCTTTTCCCTGAATCGGCTCCAACCGATGGGGAATAGGAGAGAGGGAATTAATGCCCTTAGTTACTTCCTCGTTATTCATTCCCAATGATTTTCCAATAAGAATGGATGCAATAACGTCTCCGAGTGCATACTCTCCAAGAAGACGCAGGGTAGTATTTCCAACTTTTTCAATCGTACACACCCAACGAAGGTTTTCTTCATCGAATATTTTTTTTGTTATTTTTAATTCCGCTAATGAATTATTGAGAGAACTATAGAAAGAGAGTTGTTTGTCTTTTCTGTATTTTCTATATGAATTCCGTATGTGCTCATCGTCGGCATTAAGAATAATATGCGCATCGGGTTTAGCATGTTCGACAATTTCAAACATGGTGGCAATAGATGTCTCTAATGTTTTTAATCTCTCCAGATGCGCCTCATTAATTCCAGTCAAGATTGCAATATCCGGAGGATAAATTTTACAAAGGCCTCTGATGTCTCCTCGATAATGCTCTCCCATTTCAACAATCACGATTTCCGCCTGCTTTGTTAACGTTTTTATAAGCCATTGGGCAATACCTATGGGGGTATTCACACTTTCCGGAGTTGTAATCACACTGAACTTCGTTGATAATACCGAGGAAATGACGTTTTTCATCGTTGTTTTTCCATAGCTTCCGGCAATGCCGATAATTTTTACATTCGTTGAGGAAAGTTTGTGTTTTGCCCGTGTGATAACGATGAATTTAATAAGTGTGTCAATCGGAAACAGGATGCAAAGCGAAAACGTATAAAACACAGGAAAAAGAAAAAATCCAATGATAAGAGAAATAAGTGCAAATACTAATGACGTTGAAAACAACACAATTACCAAAGCGCCAACATAGCAAAGAACTGCTAAGGTCAACATACCAATGGCTTTTTGTGTCCACACGATTGATTTCCGCAATGGTTGGTTTGAAAATATGCATCCCTTTTGAAAAAGGAGTGGCCAATAGCGGTTAAGTTCATAGTTTTCAAGCTGAAGAAGATAGAGCTGATATATAGGAATAAAGAATGGATTCATGGGCTATGTTATAAACCGGATTAACGCCTGATAAAACTCAGTTGGTTTATCTAAAAAACAAAAATGTCCTGCATCCTGTAGCACCACTAATTGAGAATTACGGATTTTTACATGCATCTTTTTTCCATACGATACCGGAGTGTCCATATCCTTATCTCCCCATAAAAGAAGTGACGGAATACGAATGTTAGATAGATCACTAGTCACATCTTCTTTAATAACATTAAGGAACGTTTCCCGTAAATATGGTGTTGATACATAATCTTCTGCTCCCATTTTTTTATAAATCCATGTTCGAATTCTCTGCATCCATTTCGGTTTAAACAGGGGCTTCACCAATTTCGCATAGAGCTGATATCCTTGCTTTTTCATATTCACAAATCCAGCGCTGTCAACGAGAACAAGTTTACTCACTAATTCCGGTTTGGCGGAAGCAAGTTTAATAGCAATCCTTCCGCCGAATGAATGTCCCACAAGAATAGTTTTTTTTATCTTCATCTTTTCCATAAATCCGGAAACGATATCTGCATAGTCTGAAATGGTAAACGGAGTTTTTGGTGCGGATGATCCGCCGAAACCCGGCAGATCCAATGCGTAGACGGAATAATTGTCTTTATTTATTTTCATCGCTATATCGTTCCAAATCGATCCATCCGATCTCCACCCATGGAGGAAAAGAATGGTTTTTGATCCTTTTGAGGGGTAAGAATGGTACTGAATAAGACAATCGTTAATGATGATGGTTTTTTTCATAGAAATGTTCTAACGGTGAGTGTGGCCCCTATTCCTTTATGTTCTCCTCAATCCCGATTTTCCACACTCCTTTTTCCCGAAATGCCGAAATGGTCTGCCTTCGGGCTGTATTAAAAACAGCAGATGCCCGAAGGTTCTGTTTGCGGATGTAGTCTGACAACAAAACAATTGTTTTCCCCTCCAGATACGTAATTCTTTTGTGAAGTGATTCCAGTAGTGCAAGAGATATTACTTTTTCCATGAGTTTGGTTTTTTTGTCATTCTGATACTCTGTAAAGGCGCGATAATACAATTGTTTATCCTTCTGCCGGATGATGATCCGGGGGAACCCCAACCGGATGAGCTGATAATTGGTAAGCACCCTGCCTAATCTGCCGTTTCCGTCATTAAACGGATGAATCGATTCAAACGCCAGATGAAACATAGTAATTTTTTCCAAAAAATAAGATGATAAATCACTGGTATATTCTACCAGTAGCTCTTTCATTCTTGCTTCTACATGCTCCGGCGGTATGGCAACATAGGTACCAATCCGCACATATTCATCATTTTGCCGAAATCGTCCGGCAATTGCATCATTAATCCCGTTCATCAGTACTGTATGGAGAAAAAGCATCAGCTCAATGGTTATATCCTGCTCGTGAACCTTATTTTTTTTGTATTCAATGACTCGGCTTAGATTTTTCGCCTCAAAAAGCTCACGAACAGTCACTTTTCGGGACACCTCCAGATCCATAAGAATCCGTTCTGTTTCTTTGAGGGTGAGCGTTGAATTTTCAATCGCGTTTGAGTTGTAGATGTTTTCCGGAAGNNTAGTATACCAAATTCACGTTATTTTGTCAAAATAGAGTGAATTTGACTGAAAAATAAGCAAAATTCACGGTGTTTTTGTTTAATACTAGCGGAGAGGGTGGGAGTCGAACCCACACGTCCCTTGCGGGACAACAGTTTTCGAGACTGTCCGGATAGCCATTCCCTGCACCTCTCCATTGATATTTCTAATCTCTCCTTCGACGAACTCAGGATCAGTAAGATATTTCTAGTGCGTCCCCGGACAGAATCGAACTGTCATATCAGCCTCCGCAGGGCCGCGCTCTATCCAGTTAAGCTACGGGGACACAATCTGTATTTTACTCCATTGGGATGCGAAAAACTATTGCGGTGAGGGGCGTTCCAGAGGGATTTTTGAAGAAAGCCAGGAGGAAGCGTTGTCCATCCATGTTTTTTCCGGAATCTCCCGAAACGGTATGTGTTTGGCCAAAAGCTCCCGGACCTTGTCTTTTTTCTCTTCTCCCAGAAGAATGACGGTGCGTGTACCAAAAAGCGGTTTTAACATAAGAAGCGCCTGCCCCCACTGGTTGTCAAACCAAAATTCCGACAGCTCTTCCCACCGGTAGTAATGTCCGGCGCTCTCTATCCCGAGATTAGTTATCCTGTGGTTTACGTTTTCCGGCGGTACGGTGGAAAGGACATAGACAAGAAACACGATCGAAAGCATGGCAAGAACGAGCACAAATTCACTGGCAAAAACAAGAATGATGGTCAGAAGAAAAACGATAGCGCCAATGGTTTTGTAAAACTCCGCATCCCGCCGCTTAAACAAGCGCGAGGGAGAACTCCAGGAGAGGTACACTTCCGGCTCTTTTTCTGTTTCCGGTTTCCCATCAATGTCCATAGAACCAGTATATACAATTGGGGGAAAAAGAAAAGAGGAGGGAAGCATCAACGAATAACGAATTTATACGAATTTACGAATAAATACATTAAAAAATTCGTATATTCGTAGGTTTTATTCGTAATTCGCTGATAAGGATGCCAACTCCCGAAAGGCATCACTCCCGATCCAGCGTGCTGATTTACTTTCCCGCTTTTTAAGCTTCCGTGCAATAATCATCGCATGTCTGCAAAGGTTTGCATTCCGTTTCCCGATTTGCCGTAAGGCCCAATTGACGGCTTTTTTGACAAAATTACGCTCATCATCCGCATATTTTTCAATAAGAGGGAAGAACTGCAAAAAATCCCGATCTGATGCCTTTTTATCATGAACCGCAAGAACTGCCATCAGGGCAAATCCCGCTCTCCTTTCGTATTCAGGATTGTGCGACGTCCATGATTGTGCTTTTTGATGCGCGTACGCTGTTTTATCAAACACATTCATGCATACCTGATCGCACACATCCCAGCTGTCAAAATCCCGTACCCACCCGTCCATCTGGATAGATGTTACCAATTTCGGGTCGTCAATAAGACCGGCAAGAATCCTTGCTTCGTGGATACTGGTTTTCCATAACTCAAGGGCAAGGAGATGATTTTTGCCAATTTCTTTTGCTAAGGACCGCAGAATAGGAATGGACACGCCAAGGGTATTTTTCGGATTTATCCCAAATCGCGCCATACCGGCAATATTGTGGGGATTGGAATGGGATTTAAGGTATGAGATAATGGTGGCAATATTCTTCTCCATAATACAAACAATTTACTCTGTCATCCCGCACCTGATGCGGGATCTTAGTAAGATGCCGGATCTCCGTCAGCTGACGGACCGGCATGACAATACTATCTTGTTAAATAATGTACGACATCATATTACCCGTGAAACATTTTCTCGTTTTTAAACCGTATGAGCGCTAAAATCACCGCATGGGTGTAATATTCCGTCCTGTCAATCACATTACCTGTCAAAAGTCCAACTGCTCCCATTTTCTTTTTAGAATCTGTTTGCCCAAATACAATGTCATCAGCCTCTCCGAGTTCTTTCCCCTGCCGAATAAGGGCTGCAACCTTCGGAGGAAGAATAAATGTTCCCGTTCTCCCCTTCCCCACCTGGCCATCCTTTGATTCAACAGCAACCCAGGCAAAAGCCTCCAACTTCGCTCCGCCTTTGGCGGAGCTACGCTGGACACGGTCCATTTGTTTACTACTTTCCTCTACTCCCCCTTCGATACCAACCCAAAAATCCGCTTCGGGACGGGCTATTTTGGCATTTTTGACACGCGACGCGGCGCCTTTTTCCGTCTCGCTGTTGCTCATCGGTTGGTGAGAAACACAGGAAGAAACCGAAATACCCTCACACCTGAACTTCCTGTTCGGAAACGTTTTGGAGAATCCGTTCTTTACGCTGACAATTTTGACGGGATTTGTGGAGGCGATGATGATGGTGTTCATATTCTGCACTATTTTATCATGTATACCCTGTTACCATGTTTCGAAACATGGTAACAATACGGATCCATCGGAAAGAGAAAGCAAATTTTGATATAATCATCCATATTGGAGGGTTGGCTGAGCGGTCCAAAGCGATGGGTTGCTAACCCATTGAGCCCACAAAGGCTCGCACAGGTTCAAATCCTGTACCCTCCGCATCGATATTTCTTTGCGATCCCGAACTTGTCGAGGGAGAGCTTAGAAATGACGATGCCCACCAACAATCGCTCCGTGAGCCGTCTACGAATAGTAGTGAAAAGGCGAACGGTAAGATATGGTGGGCTCTCATAAGAAACTAGCTTCGCAAGGCCAGGCCTTGCGAAGCTAAAAATGGATTGTGTAGGACTTCCGATGAAATACCGATATTTGCATGATATAATCCAAATAGCGTGACGCCATAGTATTAAATAAACCAAAACGATATTGGACTTGTCCGCCGGACATACCAAGAGAAATTTCAATACCTCATTGAGACATTAACTCCTGAAGATCGGGACAGGGTTATGGCTAAGCTTCAGAAAATTGGGATAACAATCCGTACACGGTTTCATGGCCGATGATCATGGCAGATCCGACGTATCCAAAGGACAAATACTATCAACTGGCTCTTGCCCGGGCAAAAGCATGGACAGGATTTGCCGGTGACACGACAAAAACCGCAACATCAGAGCGTAATGCTTTAAAAAAACATTTCCTTCCTGCAGCATTAACAGGTGCAGGATATGGTTCGGTTGGCGGAGCTGCTGTGGCAATAGCTGTTGGCGCATCTCAGGGAGCAAAAGTTGGAGTAGCCGTAGCAGGACTGGAAGGAGCTGCGGTCGGGGCAGGACTGGGAGCACTCATCGGAGGGATATCCAGCCTTGCCAAAAGAATTAAAGACAAAATTATCGGTCCGCCGGTTGCATATTATAATCTTGATGCGGGAGGCGCTGCTGTAAAAGTATCGTCTCAAGTAAGTAGCAGAGGACTCTCTCCTATACCCGCTCCCGGTCTTCAGAATGCATAACATGTAACAATATGGATACTTTTGATAATTTGCTTACAAATATAATAATAAGAGTACAACAATCATCGCTCGGTGATGAAAAAAAGGCAGATATCTATGCCCAAATCAGTATCGGATTGCATAAGCTCGTATGGTCAGTACTTATCTCCTATATTCCGGAAGATAAATTGAAAAAAATAGTTGCTCAATCACGGATGACGATTGATCAGTATAGTAACCTTATTGATAGTGCCCTACGAAACCCCAATATTTCAAAGGAACTTCACGCGATAACTATAGACTCGCTCTCGGAAATTGACGCCTTTCTTACCAAAAACGGCATTCCTCAAATGACCGGCTGATAGCTATTTCCTGGTTTACCGTCAGTACCCTTCCGTCACCCTCATACGGTATAATAGGACAAGATTTTCTTTTAGGAGAGGTCGCATAGCGGACTAGTGCGCTATGTGGTATACTGGTTAAGTGCCTGAGAAATATAGAAGAAATCCAAATACAAATTGTAGTATCTGCGGTAAGTCGATTTATAAAAGGCCGTCGCAGATACAATTAAATCATGGAAAAGTATATTGTGGAATGACATGCTATGGTGTTGCATGTAGAAAAGAAAAACCGTGCATTATTTGTGGCAAACTAATACTAGCTGGATTAAATAAAAAAACATGTAGTAGAGGTTGTGCAAATAAATTAAGAATAGGGATAAAGTATAGACAAAACAAACCCAGAGATAAAGTTAACACATATAAACAATTAAAAATACGTTTACTAAAGCTTAGAGGAAATGTTTGTGAACGATGCGGATATAATAAGCTTGAAATTTTACAGGTTCATCATAAAGATAAAAATAGAGACAATAACGCTTTGGAAAACCTGGAGCTAATCTGTCCCAATTGTCATTTTGAGAAACATTATTTAGAAAAAAGTTGGCTCAATAAAATTACGTGAGGAGGGGTGCTCCGAATGGTAAGGAACCAGTCTTGAAAACTGGCGCCCGAAAGGGCTTGCAGGTTCGAGTCCTGTCCCCTCCGCAGAAGGCCTATAGTTCTAAGCGCCTCGTATGCTATCGTTGAATAGCTTATTGTGGCTTGCCATATCCTCTTAAATAAAACATTTCCCGTTTTAAGAACCGAAGCGTTTTGGAGGCTATGTGGGGGTAAAGTATAATATGATATATCTTATTTACCTTTATACTTGTAAAGTACAATAAGATATGGTATATTTACCATATGAAAACATTTGTTTCAGGTACATATAAAACGGTACATTCAGGGGAAGAAATTGAATATAAAGCTTTTTTTCCTGAGCATATTAATAGACCGTTTGTCGTACAGGACCAGTC
>DPYI01000033.1 GCA_003545435.1 Patescibacteria group bacterium
TATACTATCGTTGAAGGTGACACTTTGTGGGATATATCCATGAAGGAATACGAAACAAACTATAGGTGGCCGGATATTAGCCAAACCAATAAACTTCCCAATCCGGATCTTATCTATCCGGATGTCATCCTCCAAATGCCGCAATAGAATTTNNTTCAACTCCCGTATCCCGCTCAAAAGAAGCGGTGGGCAGGCAAGCAAGAGGGTCCGACGGCGTCCATACGAAGCTTAAGCGTAGGAGGATTCCCTTCACCCACTCTGAATGCCGAAGTAGCTCAGTGGCAGAGCAACGCTTTCGTAAAGCGTGGGTCGTGGGTTCGATTCCCACTTTCGGCTCAAAAATACCATAGTAACTTCTAAGATATATAATGGATATATGGTCAGATCAAGACTTCGAAATTATCAGGACCGGAAGGAGAGGCGTCAGATATTCCTAACGTTGGGAGGAATTATCGGTATTTTTCTATTTCTTGCATTGTTTGGCGTAAAAATGCTCGTCGGATTCAGCCTGTTTGTCGATAAACTCCGCGGTTCAACGCCAACAAACCAGCAGCAAACGCAGGAAATTCTCCTGCCCCCACAACTGGATACTTTGCCCGCTGCTGTCAATACGGAAGAAATCCGGATTTCCGGAAGAACAAAAGGCGATGTCACCATTCTTTTGTACGTCAATGAACAGCAAACGGATAAAACCAAACCTGAGAAAGACGGTACTTTTGTATTCCCGAACGTGAAGATTAAAGAGGGGTTCAATACTATCTCTGCAAAAGCAATAGATGAGAAAAACAACACCAGTGATTTATCCGATGTTCTGACGATTCAGGTTAAAAAAAGTAAACCAACGCTTGATATTACATCTCCATCCGAAAATGCTGAAATTTCCGGTGAAAAACAAATGGCCACAATTACGGGAAAAACGGAATCTGACAATACGGTGAGTGTCAATGAACGGTTCGTGGTCGTTAAAAGCGACGGATCGTTTTCCTATGACCTTCCGCTGAAAGATGGCGAACAGATAATAACGATTATTGCTAAAGATCTTGCAGGAAATGAAACAAAGGCGGAACGGAAGGTGACATACAAGAAATAAAAAGTTTGTAAAGTTTATAAAGTTACCGTAACAGTTCAGTTTTCCTATAGAAACGTGTCATCGCGAGGCTACGAAGTAGCCGTGGCGATCTCTAAAGATTGCTTCGCTTGCGCTCGCAATGACAAAGTCGTATCAGGAGTCTGAACAGTTACAAGTTACCTTCTTTTCAACAACACCGGTCACAATCCACAACCAAATGAGGATCCATGGATAGAAGAAACTATTAACAAACATACTGTGGGCGGCAATGGCAACCAGCGATATAAGGAAGATCATTCCCAATCTCCGTTCCTTTTTGGTTTCCGCGAGCTTTTTTCCCATGTTCCAGAGTGAAATACAGAAACGTATAAAACAGATTCCGCCTACAATTCCTGAAGTAACAAGAACAAAAAGAAAGCTGTTGTCAACTCCGCCTGATGCGTGTGAAATCTGAAACGGCTCTTTAGTAGATAATCCCGGTTCCTGGATAGTTCGTAGCAAATTAAATCCGTATCCAAACACGGGTTTCTTTTTGAAAAGGTCCATGCTATATGCCCAATTTTCCATTCGTGCTTTGATGGTTTCACCCCTCAAAAGCGGGGTGACGCTTTTTTGCGGAAACGGTGTATAAAAAACGACGATGATAAATAGAATGATACCTGCCAGCAGTTTCCATGATTTTTTCCACCATAAATACACGGACACAGATGCGACAAATGCACTATAGCTGCTTCGGGATAGAGTTAAAAGAAGCGCGGTAAGGACAATCGCCTGAAACAGGAGATATTCCAATCGTTCCTGCCGTTTGAAAATAAAGCTAAAACCCAGCAAAAATGTCAACACCAAAAAGAGACCCGCAAAATTCGGATCCAGAAATGTGGAAAACAAGCGATAGTAATGGGGGTCCCACCCGAGATATTCCAAATTCCGCAAATTCGGGTACAGGATGTATTGAACGATCCCCGCTATACCGAATATAACTCCGATTCCATAGAGCCTTTTTAACCAAAATAACGGGTTTTTTGTATTTGAGATGATAATGTAAAGCCCCATGTACAAAAGCATACGGATACTGTAAGAGATTCCATGAACACACTCTTCAACCGTATGCCCAAACGCGTTGACAAGGAACGAAACCAGCAATGCAGCCATAAATATGGCTAATGGTTTGATGAAAGGAGAAAAAACGATAGTCTCTTTTTTCCCTATTTTCCATATAAACCAGGAAAGAAGATATATACAAAGAGCTATATCATGAGGATATATCATGACATTGAAAAAAAGAGGGATTCGGATCAGTGATCCAGTTAAAAGCGTCAGAAGAAAAAGTGTCGGAAAAATGTGCATAGTGTTAGAGCATGCGGTTCAGGATAAACAGTTTTGCTCGTGTTAAGAACGAGTGGAAGCTCATGAGGATGGCCATGATGCATCCGGGAGTATTGTCAAGAAACCCTAATCGCAGGAAATAATTCTGGAAAAATTTTCCCGCCGGATATGCGACGATGGCAAACAGATTCGACCGCACACCATTTTTGTTTAAATAGTGAGCATTGATGGTCGTATACCTGTTTATTTCAGTTATAAATTGTGCGACGTCTGTGTGGGGATAGTGGAGAAGAGGATTCTCCAGCGTGTCCGTTGTGCCGTTGATATCCCAATATTCATGAACCGGCCGCTTCCAAATACCGGCGCCTCTTTTTGCTAACCGTAATAGTGTAACGTGCGCTGTTTCTCCGTGCCTCAATTCCCTACCCAAAAAAAAATCTTTTCTTTTTATATAAAATCCGCTTGTAGTATTTGTATTTGAAATTTGGGATTTCTTTGTGATTTGGAAATTGTGATTTGTGATTTTTTCAAGTATTTCCTCTTTCAGTTCTCGTGACACAACCTCGTCGCTGTCTACGAATAGTATCCACTCCCCACGTGCATTCTCCAATCCGAAATTCCGCTGAGCAGCAAAATCGTCGTTGAGATGCCTCTGTAATACGTCAGCTTTGTTTTTCCTTACAATTCCTGCTGTTCTGTCTGAGGAAAAATCGTCAATACAAATTATTTCATCGCACCATGCTACTGACACGAGAGTTCTTTGTATCGTGGATGCGTTATTTTTTGATAGTATGACCGCTGATATCATGGATTATTGTATTTTATCACCTTAAAGCGGTTTGAGTGGTATGACATATTCACATCCTTCATTTTGTATTTTTTGCTGAATTTGTGAGCGGATTTCTTCATGAACTGACTCTATCGTTCCGTCCGAATGGACATTCCATGCAAAGACATCTTTAATTTCAGGTGGTATTGGAACCGGAATAAATTGCCATGCGGCTGAATGCATAGTGGTTTTTCCGCAGATATACGAAACGGCTCTGTCAATAGTATCCACAAAAATCGGAAATTGTGATCTTTGGGGAATGTTTCTTGACATGACAAGCGGCACCTGCATGTTGTAAAGGAGGCTGTACGGTACTGCCGGATGATCTCCGGTTATCATCAGAAGATACTGTTTAAACGGTTTTGGGACTTCCCTTTGCATACGCGCATACAGTTGATTATGCAGTGAAAGGGACCGGAACTCCTGATTAACTGACAGAATATAGTGGTTTTGTATCCAGAAAAAAATTACCAGGCCTGATAGCACTATGATGCGCACCCAGCGCGTTGACAGGAGAGAGATTCCGTAAGCCATCAGCCCGACCAGACCGACACCTGATAAAACGGTATACCTGTTGGTAAAACCCACCGTCAGCTGGAGAGTGAAAATCCAGTTCGGAACGTAAAATAACAATACCCATAAGAGAAGAAACAAAACGACGGTAACGTTTTCCTTGTTTTTTTTCCTGAAATATCCCAGTATCGGGATACTGACCAGCGCAATACCTCCTGCAATACCCGAAACGAT
>DPYI01000056.1:0-1974 GCA_003545435.1 Patescibacteria group bacterium
CGGGATCCCCTAACGCGTGCCACCCTTAACGTGTACAATATAAATCCCATGAAACAACACTCACTCTACAAAAAGGCCATGCTTATCATCCCGATTCTGTATGTAATCGGAGTCAGCGTCTATATGATCTCTCACCGCGCGTGGTTTTCACCGGATCAATTCTTCATGGTTGCTGTTGTTGCTGTCATTCTTGTCGGCGGCAGAACGAAACAGTTTTTATGGGACTGGATACCGGTACTTCTTCTTTTATTCGGCTATGAATATCTCCGGGGACTGGCTCCTATCTTAACCAAAAATCCGAATGTCTGGCCGATGATCAGGGCGGACCAATTTATGTTCGGGTACCTTCCGTCGATTAAACTTCAGGAACTCCTCTACACACCTACCGCCCCCCGCTGGTATGACTACGTGGCAGTTATTTTATATGTCTCGCATTTTGTCATCCCCATGATCACCGCATTTATTTTTTGGATGGTGAACCGGCAGGCGTTCAAACATTTCACGGCCGGATTTCTAGTCCTTTCATATCTTGCATTTATTACCTACGTGATATTTCCCGCAATGCCTCCGTGGATGGCCAGTACCTACGGCTATATTCCCCCGCTACAAAAAATCATGGATCAGGTCATGGGATCATTCGCACACCCGATTTCCGTACCGAGTGTGTATCGGTTTTTCGGTGCAAATCTGGTTGCTGCAGTGCCGTCACTACACGCGGCGTACCCTTTTCTTATCTTTTTATTCATACGGCAGCAGATATCACGGCTGGCCTACGTTATCAGTCCGTATGTTTTGGGTGTCTGGTTTTCCGTAGTATATCTCGGCGAACACTATGTTGTGGATGTCATCATCGGTATTCTCTACGCTATCGTTGCCTATGTCATCGTTACTGGTATTGCAAAAAAACTGCACTATGCGTAACTGTTCAGTCTTCTGATAGAACTATGGTCATCTCGATCCCGCTTGAGCGGGAGAAAGATCCCATCGGGATTTCTCTCCGTTTAGCTAACGGATCGAAATGACGAAATCATATCAGGAGTCTGAACTCTTACCAATGGGCAAAAAATCGGATGAAAGGGAGATATGGTATACTTTTGAAACTCCCGACTTCACGGTCGGGGAATCTGAATATACGCTTCGTCGGAGTTGAAATCCGCCGAAGCGGAAAACAGCTCTACATCCCTCGATCTGACGATCGGGGAATTCCGCGTAGGCGGATTAATTTAATTCCTTATGTAATTGAACGGAGGTGATAAAAAACAGTATGGATGAACCGAAAAAACTGAGAAGCCCAATTCTGGCAATATGGCGTCGGCTGAGATACGGAAAGAAACCCCCGGAGGATAAAAAAATAAAAATAGAAAAAGGGGAAAAAGAACGTCACGACTCCGGCTCATAAAACCACCTTGATTTAAGTGAATTTAAAGGTTGATTGACAGACTGCCCAATCCGTGGAACAATGGTATCATAAGGGGAGACGAAATCATATGAATAAAAAACCAGACCGCACTATGATATATATCGGAATATCCGTCGTGTTACTTTTGGGTGCAATTGTCGCAACGTCGGTTATCAACAGCCAACCATCCTCAGAAGCGGATATCCGCGCAAAGGCAAGCCTGCAGGCAGGAATCGTCTACGAAGGTATAGTGAATTCCATAGACACGTCCGGCCAAACACTCATCGTTGAGAGCTTAAAGCCAAAAGATGGCGGTATGGCGCTTACCGGCATCTGGACAGTTCAGGTTCCGTCTACTCTTTCCTTAAGCGGGATATCCATCGGGTCCGACGTTCAATTAACCGTGGATTCAAAAACATTTGACATACAAAACCACTCGATGCAGGTAAAAAATATCGTTGCGAAGTAAGTTGGAATTCGGAATAAGGAATAAAGAATAAGGATTTACAGGAACAACTATTTCTTTTTCAATTCAGATCCACGGAAAGAATCTTCGATGACAAATCCTTTCTCTT
>DPYI01000056.1:2010-12891 GCA_003545435.1 Patescibacteria group bacterium
GGTGATAGCAAGAGCTGCAGGAATATTCAGGTCATTTTCCAGAGCCTGGGTAAATTGCGTGCGGTACGCATCAATTTTTTTCAGTTTCTCTTCAGATAATTGTACCCGACTGATATCCTTCCATGATGCAACCATCTCCCGAAGATCGTGAAACGCCGTCTGAGATCCCCGAAGAGCCTCCCATGTAAAATTTTGCTGCGACCGATATTGGGCTGTCAGGAAAAAATATCTCAAGGCCAATGGCTCATACCCTTTCTTGATAATTTCGGAAAGGGCATATCCCGTACCTTCGGATTTAGCCATTTTCCCCTCGTTAACCAAAAGATGGCCGTTGTGTAGCCAATAATTTACAAATTTCACTCCGTTTGACGCCTCGCTTTGGGCTATCTCATTCGTGTGATGAACCGGAATATGCTCAATCCCCCCAAGGTGAATATCAATAGTATTACCCAATAATGACCGGCTCATCGCAGAACACTCGATATGCCACCCGGGAAATCCCTCACCGTTAGTAATCAATGAAGAAAAAAACGGCGACGACCATGTTTGGAGCGCGTCTTTGTGGGTACCTGCTTTGAAAAACCACAACGCAAAATCAAGCGGTGATTTTTTCTTCGGATCTGTTACCTCCGCTTTCCCTGCGCCTTCTTTCATCTTTTTTATATCCTGTTTATTCAATTCTGTATACGAAGAAAATTTCGATACGTCAAAATATACTGCCAAATCAGTCGTATATGCATATCCTTTTTTCAGCAATTCCCCGACCATTTCAATCATCTGCGGGACATACTGTGTCGCTCTGGGTTTGTTTGTAGGTTCCAGAAGATTTAATGCCTTTGTATCCTGTTCAAACTGCAAAATATATTTATCTGCGACCTCTTTTGGGGAAAGTTTTTCACGCTTTACCCCTTTTTCCATCTTATCCTCACCGGTATCAGCATCACTGGTCATGTGTCCGACATCGGTATAATTTCGAACATGAATAACTTCATACCCTAAATATCGCAACGTCCTAACCAGCAAATCCCCCATCATCATTCCCCGTAAGTTTCCGATATGCTGAGTCCAATAAACCGTAGGACCGCAGTGATAAAACCGAACCTTTCCTTTTTCTATAGGAACAAATTCATCTTTTTTCCGCGTTAAGGTGTTATAAAGCTGTAACATATGTTTATTGTATAATTTTCAAGCACCAAACAACAAATTCCAAACAAATATCAAATTCCAATTTTTCAAGATAATTTCAATGTTTGAAATTTTAGTTTTGAGATTTCTTTGTGATTTGATGCTTGAGATTTGAAAATTGATAAGATCATTCCGCTTTCACGTTTTTCTGTGCTTCGGAAATTTTTTCAAAAATACCGTACCTCTGTCCTTGTTTCGGTTTTGTGGAAATGGTCGGAAGTTTCTCCTTTTCTTTTAACTTTTTTTGATCTTTGATTGCCCGCTCCCGTTGCTTTTCTTCCATCTGCTTTTTCTCCCAGACAGTCGGCTCTTTGTGCGGTTTCCCGTATCCCACGTACGCTTCAAGAGCGCGTCTTGCTTTTGCGCGTCTCTCCGGTCCGCTTACAGCATTGGTTATATCACCGAATGGCTGTTCTCCCTGAAAAGTATTGGTTTTTGCTTTTTGCTGGGATCCTTGCTTTTTCCCGCTCGGCGTTCCCACACTTTCCAGTGCTTTTCCGGCAATGTCTCCCGGCACTGTAACAGCCTCTTTTATAACTTCCTGCCCTATTTCTCCGAATGAACCGATGATCTGTTTAATAGCAGACATATAAAACTCAAATCACAAAACTCAATGTCCAACAAGAAAAATTATGATTTTGATTTAATTATTATACTCGAAAAAATCCTAATTAACTCTTCATTTTCTAATACTAATCTATCTATAATATCGGAAAAACTTGTATGATTAACGGCCTTTATCAGATTAATTGGTCTATAAAAATTCTATTAATTCTATTGTCGGGTATTTTTTTAATAAAATCGACAATATTAAGAATAAAAGAAAAAATTCTAGGTTTAAGATCATATCTTTTATTGGTCATTGTGATTTGAGATTTGAAATTTTTATATGAATCCCAACTTTTCTTTCGCCTCTTTACTCATTTTATCCATATTCCACGGTGGATCAAACGTTAATTCAATAGAAACGGATTTTACTCCCTTTACCTTTTTAATCCTGGTTTCCATATCCGATTGAATTGTAGAAAAAAGAGGGCACCCAATGGAGGTAAGGGACATGAGGATGTTCACATCGCCTTTTTTTCCTACGGTAACGTTATAAATAAGTCCGAGATCGTAAATACTCACATTAAGCTCAGGATCCGAAGTTTTTTTTAAAACTGATATTATTTGCGTTTTGGTAGGCATATGAGCAATTTTCAAATCACAAATCTCAATTTTCAAAGAAATCTAAAATCACAATGTTTCAAACATGTTCCCTGCGAAGCAGGGACTATTGAAAAATTGATAATTGAAAATTGAAAATTTCTTTTAGTACTCCCGTCGTCCTTCCATCGCCCTCTTCAGGGTCACTTCATCTGCATATTCAATATCAGCTCCCATCGGCAAGCCATGAGCAAGCCGTGTGATGCGCGGCGATTGTTTCACTGATGCACTCGCCTCGCTGATAGTTTCGGGTCGAAGCGGGTTGTTTAATTGCTGTAATTGCTTGTGGAAATACATAATAGTTGCTTCGCCTTCCATGGATGAATTTAATGCAAAAATTATCTCCTTTGTTGGCATGTCTTTATGCGATATCCGCTTTATCAGATCATCCATATAAATCTCATCCGGTCCGATGTTATTTAAAGGATCAATCAGTCCGTGAAAAACGTGATAGACGCCGTTGAATATGCCGGTTTTTTCTATAGCCAGTACATCTGTGGGCTGTTCAACAACGCATATAACCGAGTGGTCCCTGGAAGGATTTTTACAGATCGGGCAGGGATCCTGTTCGCAAACATTTTTACACATACTGCACAAAACTGTTCCGTTCTTCATGCCTTTCAGGGATTCGGCAAACCGTTCAACTTCGTCTAGCGGCATGTGTAAAAGGTAAAACGCAAGTCGTTGAGCAGTTTTCGAACCTACTCCGGGAAGTTTTTCAAACGATTCGATAACCCGCGTAATGGATTTCGGAAGAATGTTCATGGAAGTAGTATAAAGAATTGGAAATGAAGAATCTATAAGAAGACTCATTTCGGGAATTTTTTTAAGATAACTACTGTAATTCAATCGATTGAATTACAGTAACCATATGCATAACCTATATGTATTAATATTTGGGATATATTGGATTACCGGATAATAGTGTTAATCGCATCAGCGATCTGAGGGGCAACGGATACGACCGAAACAAACGAAGGTAGTTTTTTTCCTGACCAGTTGATGGTATCCGTTATAACCATGCGGTCAATCGGTGCTTTGGATACATTTTCAAATGCGTTTCCGGCGCACACTGCATGCGTGACCAGAACCGTAACGGATGTGGCTCCTGAATTTTTCAAAGACTGCGCACCGTTGATAATCGTTCCTCCGGATGATATGACATCGTCAATAATGACCACGGACTTCCCCGCCACATCTCCGATAATCTGACATGCTTCACTTTTATCGTGTCTGTCCAAAAACCGCTTCTTT
The DNA here is from genome assembly GCA_003545435.1 of Patescibacteria group bacterium. GTDB lineage: Bacteria > Patescibacteriota > Microgenomatia > UBA10105 > UBA927 > UBA10108. Next base: position 5,656 of record DPYI01000056.1, read on the forward strand.
TCCATGACGACCATCGGCACGTCCAGAATATATGCTAAATTACGGGCCCGCTTCACTCCTCCGACGTCAGGAGCTACGACGACTATATCGGAAAGATGAAACTTTTGTATCTCTTCACCCAGTATCGACAAAGCCGAAAGATGAGTAACCGGAACCTGAAAAAATCCGACAATTGCGTCGTTATGAAGATCAATGGTAATAACTTCCTTAAACTTTGAAACCTCCAAAAACTTCGCTATTACGCGCGCTGATACCGGTTCTCCTACCCTATGTTGTCTGTCCTGCCTGGCATACCCCATATACGGAATCACCGCTATCATGTTTTTCGGAGCGCTTCGCCGGATCGCATCTCCCATAAGACACAACTCCATAATGTGATCATCCATGTCATAGGAAAGAGATTGGAGGACAAAAACGGTTTTGTCCCGGACATCTTCCTGTATCCAGGGGCGAATCTCTCCGTCGGCAAAACGCGTAAGATCAACGTTCCCCAACGGTATGCCAAGAATTTTTGAAACCGACTTGGCAAGAGGAGTATTGCTGGATCCTGAAAAAAGAAGAAAATGTTTCATACATCAACGAATCAACGAATAATTCAATTATCCAATAATCCAATAATCCAATCAATAGGAAGAAATATACTGTTTTAGTGCTTCTGTAATAATTTCGACGGAGCGTTTGATGGCGGTTGTATTGAGGACATACGCAATGCGGACTTCGTTTTTGCCTATTGTTGCACCTGTGCTGAGCGAAGTCGAAGCATAAAATCCGGCAGCAGGAGCAAGCATGACGGTTTCGTTATTGTCCCGGAATGTAGTCAGAAGAAATTTGCAAAAATCTTCTGCGTCTTTAACAGGAAGTCCAACGATGGCATAGAACGCTCCTTCCGGTTTAGGAGGAAGATCAATACCTTTGATTTTTCCTAATTCTTCAAATAACACATCCCGGCGTTTCTGATATTCCGCCTGCACATTCTTCATATATGAGGAAGGAACCTCGGTGAGCTTACTTGCCATGACCTGATCAATAAGACCGGATGAAAGTCTCCCCTGGGCAATACGCAAAACTCCGTCCATGATTTCTTTATTGAGCGAAACCAGACACCCGAGGCGCGCTCCGCACAGAGAATAGCGCTTTGACAGAGAGTCAAGGACAATTGCTTGATTTGGAATCTCCTCCATATATGAAAAAAGCGATACCTGCCTTTTCCCGTCATAACAGAATTCCCGATAAACCTCGTCGGACAGAAGGAAGAGCGTGTATTTTTTGGCAATGGAAATGAGCATATCCATTTCTTCTTTTGTGTAGACCGTGCCGGTCGGATTGTTCGGGGAACAAATAAGAATAGCTTTTGTTTTGTTCGTTATCTTTTCTTCGATAATTTTCCGTTCCGGTAAATGGAATCCGTTTTCCAGCTTGGTAGGGATCGGAACGAGAGTTATACCGTTGACCGCCGCATAGGTATTATAATTTGCGTAAAACGGCTCAAAGACGATCACTTCGTCTCCGGGATTGCAGATACTAAACATCGCCATGCTGACTGCTTCCGACCCGCCGGTTGTTACTTGAATATGTTTTTCTTCAATGAATGGAAATCCAAAACGATGATAATATGTTTTAAGGGCTAAAAGAAATGACGGCTCTCCCTGTGATTGGCTGTATGATATGGGATCTCTATCCCATGACGTAAGTGCTTTCAGCATCACGTCCGGCGTTTTGATATCCGGGTCTCCGATATTGAGGTGATACACCGTCACTCCGTCTTTTTTAGCCTGTTGAGCAAACGGCACCAGCTTCCGGATCGGTGAAGCCGGAACTTTTTCCAAACGTTTTGATACTGATCGTTTGTTCATAGATGATTTCATTTACCCTTTGGGTTATTTACATCCAATAACATTCTCCGTCTCGTGCATATACATTATAGCAGAGTATTCGGGTTAACCGGATTATTTTTTTTACGTTCCTTCCTGCCAGCTCCCCAGATAGTGTTTCTGTTCTTTGGTGAGCGTGTCAAATTTCACTCCCATCGCATCCAGTTTCAGTCGGGCAATTTCTTTATCCATGTCGGGCGATATCGTATACACTTTCACCTCAAGTTTGCCTTTGTTTTTCACGAAAAACTCCGCAGCGAGCGCTTGGTTAGCAAACGACATGTCCATGACTTCCGCCGGGTGGCCTTCGGCAGCAACCAGATTGATAAGCCGGCCCTCACCAAGGATATATCTTTTAGTCCCGTCTTTGAGCGTATACTCATCCACATAATCCCGTATTTTTCTTTTCGCTGTTGCTTTCTTTTCCAATTCCCCAACCGCCACTTCTACATTAAAATGTCCGGAGTTGGCAATAATTACTCCGTCTTTCATCTTGAGAATGTGGTCGAGAGATATTACATTTTTATCTCCCGTGACTGTTACAAATATATCTCCGATTTTGGCTGCATCCGCAACTCTCATGACGGTAAATCCGTCCATGACTGCCTCCAATGCTTTGACAGAATCAACCTCGGTTACAATCACGTGAGCGCCCATTCCCCGGGCCCGAGTTGCCAGTCCCCGTCCGCACCAGCCGTATCCGGCAACCACAAACGTTTTCCCGGCCAGAAGTACATTCGTTGCCCGCATGATGCCGTCGAGAGTCGACTGGCCTGTACCGTACCGATTATCAAACATGTGCTTGGTGTCGCTGTCATTGACTGCAAAGACCGGAATTTTTAACGCACCGTCTTTCTCCATAGCTTTGAGCCTGATAATTCCGGTTGTGGTTTCCTCACTGGATCCAATCACTTCGGAAATTTGGTTTTTTCGTTCTTTATGAAGGAGAGACACAAGATCCGCTCCGTCATCCATTGTGATTTGGGGTTTGGTATCAAGAACCGCGTTGAGGTGTTTGTAATAACGTTTCGTATCTTCCCCTTTCACCGCAAAGACAGGAATATGGTAATCGGCTACCAATGATGCAGCCACATCATCCTGCGTTGACAATGGATTGCTGGCGCACAATGAAATTACGGCGCCTCCTGCCTGAAGAACCAGCATAAGATTGGCGGTTTCTGCTGTCACATGAAGACATGCGCCGAGCCTTACTCCTTTGAGAGGTTTTTCTTTCGCAAAACGCTTTCCGATAAGGGCAAGAACCGGCATTGAGCGTCCTGCCCATTCAATGCGAAGCTTTCCTTTTTTAGCCAACGTCGGATCTTGTATATCATGAGAAATTGTTTTTGTCATAGTTCCCCTTTCTTAATTCCCGGACAGAGAATCATATAGTACACTATTTTAGAGAAATTTTCGTACCGTAATTTTTCTGATACCTTTCAATAAATTGTTTTTTTGTGTATGTATGTGTCACTGTTCCGTATTTTTCAACTGTGTACACAGCGGCAACAGACCCCATCTGGCCGCAGGTTTTAAGGTCACACCCGCGGACATATCCTGCGATAAATCCCCCCCGGTACGCATCCCCGGCGCCGGTCGGATCAACCACAGCTGAAACTTTTGCCGGCTTAATGGAAATCCGATTATTTTTCTCTTCAATGATTGATCCTTTCGGACCGAGTGTCGTAATGACTATCGGCACAAGCATACGTAACTGTTTATGGGTTATTTCAAGCTGTTTCTCCATAAGCGAAATCTCATAGTCATTTCCGATAGCCATCGATGCATGCGTAATTCCTTTTTTCAAATCTGTCGGAGACAGTGTCGCTATCTGAAATGCCGGATCAAAAAGGTATGGTATTTTTCGAACTATACATTCATCTACATACTGTACCATCGCCTTAGGATCAGACGGAGAAATAATGGCGAAAAGGTTTTTCTTCTTTTTCAACCACGGTAAAAGATGACAGCGCGTCGCGTATTTCAGAGCCCCGATAAAAAAAGATCCGATCTGATTATCATTTTGGTCGGTAATGACAAAATAAGAACTGGTTGGAATATCCCTGTGAACAGTGATACCTGATATATCCATGTGATGACGTTTCAAAAAGATCAGATAGGGAGAAAAGTCATTTCCCGCGGGAGCAATGATATGCGGGTATTCCCCAAGAAGTTGTAATGTATACGCAATATTACCCGCCGTTCCGCCGAATTGCTTATGGAGCGTATCAACAAGAAAGCTTAAAGAAAGGGAGTGGATTTTATCCGGCATGATCCGGTCCGCAAACCTGCCCGGAAAATCCATGATGTAGTCATATCCCAAAGACCCGGTAACGAGTATATCCATTGAAACAATGTAAAATTTCGAATTTTAAATTTAAAATTGATTTCACATCCCCATCCCTTTGCTGATTTCTGCTAATTTCCCTGCTGCTGCCTGCTGGGATTGCTTGATGACATTGGTAAGGGCACGTTTAGCAGGCTCATTGGATACATTGTCAATCCGTACGTCAATCACTTCCTGATTGCCGTTCATAACCACTTCCACATTGCCGTCCCTGCCGGTGAACAGCATACCCGACAGCGCTTTCTGGATTTCCATGGCAGATTTTCGCATCTGATTGATATCGCCAAGTGCTTTAAATGGATTTAACATACATCCTCCTTCGGAATATCATCAACGAATAACGAATTTGTACGAATTTACGAATAACCTAAATTCGTATATTCGTAGGTTTTATTCGTAATTCGTTGATAGTTCTTAAGTCATTATTTTTTTCCCAACACTATCTCTACTTTTACCTTCACCCCGAATAGCTTCTTGAGAACTGTGGCAAGGATATCACGGACGCGCGGATCTGACAAGCGTTCCTGATGGAATGGATAAAACGCCTCAATAACTACAACACCACCCTCGACAGATCTCGGGCGGGCCCCGCGGATCACGCCAGCAACCGAATGATTGAATGGCTTGAGTGTTTCTATGAAATCCGACCAGTGGGAAGTGAGTTTNNGCTCATCATTCTTGTGCTCATCAGATTTTTTAATCATGTGCTCATCTTGTTTCATAATTACGTGCTCATCCTTTATCATGTGCTCATCGTATTGTTTTTCAATCTTGTGCTCATCATGCTGTTCCTCAATAAACTCGATCACAGCCAGCTCTATGGGGAGCTGAGGTATAGATGAGAATCGAAGCTCTTCATATGCTTTCATAAAGCGTTTTATCAGCTCCTGTACATTGTCTTTTTTCCACGGTTTTACTCTTTTGATTTCTTTATCCTTTATTTTGGTCACCAGATCGTCTTCTAAGTCCCGCAGACAATCTGTCAAAAATACTTTCATATCCGTTCCCTGTTTTACAAACTCCTCGATATGTTCTATGGCATCTTTGGTACTTTTTTGGGCCAATACAACCGTAAGAAATGCTTCTCTTGTGGATTCGTCACTTTTTAAGATACTGCTCATAACTTTTGATACGGTGATTTTCCCTTCGATAAAACTGACCTGTTCCAGAAGCTTTACGGCATCCCGAAATGCTCCTTCGGCCATGTCGACAATGGCTGTAAGCGCTTCGTCATCGATTGATATCTTTTCCTTTTTAACAATTCTGGCAAGCGCTGAGAGGAGTTCATCGTTTTTTGCTTTCGCAAAAGAAATCTCCATGCAGCGGGATCGGACCGTGGCCGGAACTTTCATAGGATCAGTGGTTGCCAAAATAAAAATCGCATGCGCCGGAGGCTCTTCAAGAGTCTTGAGAAGTGCGTTGAATGCTTCTGTGGTCATCATATGCACTTCATCGATAATGAAAATTTTATACGGGCCGGATGAGGGAGACAGTTTAATCCTGTCGCGCAGTTCCCTCACGTCATCAATCCCGCGGTTGCTGGCCGCATCAATTTCCAATACATCGATATTGGATCCGTTTGCAATGGATGTACATGCGTCGCATGCCCCGCATGGTCCTTTTCCTGAGGATTTTTCACAGGTAAAAAGCTTCGCAATGATACGGGCAGCGGTCGTTTTTCCTGATCCTTTCGGCCCGCTGAAAAAATATGCGTGGGGGAGCTGTTTCTTCTCTTTTGAAAGAAGCAATAGTAATTTTCCCCGAACTGCTACGTTGTCAATTTCGGAAATTATTTGCGGCCGATAGATTCTGTAGAATGACATAACAATAAGTTAGAAAGTTTTAAAGTTATAAAGTTCATAAAGTACAAACTTTACTAACTCAATAACTTTATGAACTTTCTACTCAATCATGGTGTTTCCCCATCAGATGATCCAGTCCGTGTAGCGCCAAAAATATAATGACATCGTCAATGAGTTTGTTTTCCTTTATTGCCATCGCTCTGGCTTGCGGAAATGACACGACAATATCCCCTAACCGCAGGACATCATCCGGCGATTCGACAAAAGGGACATTGCCGGACTGCACGGGGTCATGAAACGGAAACGATAAAACATTTGTCGTAGCGTCAATATTCCTGTATTTTTTATTGAGTACCTTCATCTGCCGGTCTCCGATAATCGATACGGACACTTCGGTTTTCCTGAATACCTTATTTTTCAACGCATCCACAACAGCGCTTCTGATTTTTTTCCGGCTTACCGGATAGTGGGATTCTGTATGAAAGAGAACGGTAACCATAGTTTTTCTGTCATTCCGGCTGGAGTTTACCCGGTACTTGGTTGCGGAGCGGGAATGACGCAAATGATTTGTTTAATGGTTACTTATCTGATATCATTTGCTTCAGTATCCCCGCCACTCTTCCTCCGTCAGCTTGCCTTCCGACTTTTGCCATGGCGGATTTCATGAGCAGTCCGAAATTACTGACATCTCCGGTTGTTATGACTTCTGTAAGCATTTTTTTGAGATCTTCATCTGATAATTCCGTCGGAAGAAATGCCGACAGGATATCTAATTCCTTCTTCTCTTTGTCCGCTAATTCAGGGCGATTTGCCCGATCAAAGGCCAAAACCGATTCTTTGTGGGTTTTTACCTGTTTTTTTATCACATCCAGAATATCCGCATCCGTAAGAGATGTTTCCCATGCGTTTCCGTATTTGGCAATTCCCTGGTTCCTCACTGCGGAAATGAGAAACCGCAGAGTATCCACGCGGAATCTATCGCCTTTTTTGAGCGATGTATGGACGTCTGTTTGCAGTTGATCAAGCAACATAGGAATATACTCTCGTTTTAATACGCCCGATTCGGATGCCGGAGCCTGCGGGCAAGCTCTCGCTTTTTCTCTTTCCGGACCTCTGCCGGCTTTTGGTAAAATTCGCGCTTCTTGAGATCCTGCAGAATCCCCTCGGAAAGAACTTTCCGCGTAAATTTACGGATGAGTGAATCAGATGAATCCCC
>DPYI01000009.1 GCA_003545435.1 Patescibacteria group bacterium
ATTGATGTTTTTGAAACGACCAGCCAGGAAGCGGAAAAAGATGCAGGCAAGAGCATCGAGGAACTGGAAAAGGAAATAGAGTCGCTTGCCCGTTCCGGCGTTGAGCCGGTGTCTGACCCGGTCCGCATGTACCTGAAGGAAATCGGCAGAGTTCCCCTTTTGAAATTTGAAGATGAAATATACCTGGCCAAACGGTACGAAAAGGGAGATAAAAAAGCCAAACGGAAACTGACGGAATCAAATCTCCGGTTGGTGGTATCGATTGCCAAAAAATACATCGGACGGGGTATGAGTCTTTTGGATCTGATCCAGGAAGGGAATCAGGGATTGATCCGCGCGGTAGAGAAATACGATTGGCGCAAAGGCTACAAGTTCTCAACATACGCCACGTGGTGGATCCGGCAGGCCATCACGCGGGCAATTGCAGATCAGGCAAGAACGATTAGGATACCTGTCCATATGGTCGAGACAATCAACCGGTTTGCCAGAATCAGCAGGCGTCTCATGCAGGATTTAGGACGGGAACCGCTCCCTGAAGAAATTGCAAAAGCCATGGAAGTGGACGTGACAAAAGTCCATGAAATCATGAAAGTGTCCCAGGAACCGACATCCCTGGAAACGCCGGTTGGGGACGAAGAGGACAGCCACTTAGGAGATTTTATTTCGGATCCCGGACCTACGCCTTATGACCAGACCAGCAAGCAACTTCTTAAAGAACATATGGAAGAAGTGCTGACAACCCTTTCGGATCGCGAAAAAAAAGTATTGATCCTTCGGTTTGGACTTGAGGACGGACGGCCCCGAACGCTTGAGGAAGTGGGAGCGCTGTTTGGCGTCACCCGCGAACGTATAAGACAAATTGAGGCGAAGGCGCTGAGAAAGCTTCGACATCCTAGTAGGAGTAAGAAATTACGGGATTATCTTGAATAATTTCTTCGCTTTTCTGTTTGTTTTACCAGTTTTTTTAGCCGTGTATGCCTCCTTTTTACTGTATAAACAAATGCAATGAGACAAAAAAGGAAAAAGATCGTTTTGTCCATGATTGGTGAAATTTGTACTGTTGATTGGATGGATGAATGAAACTCAAAAATGACCGGATAAAGGAAAAAGTAAAAAACGATTGTAAGAATTATCCAACATATACCATGAAACACATCGATGTGGCCATGAAGATTCCATTTGCGATGGGAATAATCCCACAACCGTTCCTTCAATACGCTGATGCAAAAAACTCCTCCGATGTATTCAATTATCGTGAGCATCAACGCGCTTATGATGATGGTGATGATAAAGGGATAACTTTGGAAATACGCTGTAAGGAGAATAAGAGCAACGCCGCCGAATCCATACATCGGGCACAGCGGTAGTTCCCAAAAGTATCCGGAATTGACAAATTTTCCTTTTGAGATGGTACAGCTTGTTGAATCCAGGATCCATCCGATCATGGAGAAAAAAAGAAAATAGATGATGTATGGAGTGTATGTCATGATTTTTTCATGAAGCTTTTCCCCGAAGCATTTGGAAACAGGTTACAAGAAGAGCAAGAAATAGAGCAACGATTGCGATATTGAATCCAAATCGCAAAAGGCTATTGATCTCTATTTTGTTGATCGAACCAAAATCAAAGGGAAATACCGTCAGGAGCATATACAGAGAAAAAATCCCGATAATTTGGAATAGTCCCTCAAAGAGCATCTGCAGCCGGTACCACGGGGAAAGGTGCATGAGCATCCGCACGACACAGGCCCCGATAATAGCAGTGTTTGCATAAGGGAGGTATAAAAGGTACGCATCGGTAATAAACGAAAGATGCCATGAGGGAATGCTGTTGACCACATAAAGACCGACTATTGCCCCGATGATTTCCCCGAATACGCCGGTGAGAGACATAATACGAAAAAATTATTTCACTTCCTGTAAGCTTTTCAAAATAAGAGTAGCTTCCTCCAGTGCTTCACTTAAGCGTGTCGGATCCCATGGAGCAACATACACACTCCCTAATTTGAAAGGGCTAAGAACGTTAAAAATGACCAGGACGACCTGGCTGTTTCCTATAGAACGGACATCCCCGCGTCTGTACATATTCTTGCTAAACTGCACGGGCTTATCTCTCCAGGAAAGAGTCACCTGTTCTCCAAGTTCTGTTGCCGGCTCATCAACTGAGATCAAATAGCTGTTTTTATATGCTTCTCCTTTGGGTTTTAATCGCACCCGCTCTCCGACAATATATCCGGTTGCTTCAATGAGATCTAAATTGTTAGAGTAATTGAAAGTGAATTCATTCCCATTGTACGTTCTGAACGTATAGCTTTTTTCCGTTGGTTCACTAGATTTTTTCTCCTGAATACCCTTTTTTTGAGTTGTAGTTTCTTTCTTGGGAGATGAACCGGAAACAAAAGCAATCGTTTCCATAACAAGGAGCACCTTCGTATGGTGGTGGCCTGTGTGAGACCCCATCAATTCTCCTTTTATTTTTACTTTTTGCTCGTAATAAGGATCAAGAACTATGCCCCACTCATTGACCAGCTGTAGTTCCGTTATCCCTTTATATGGCTCTTCATAATCTTCTTCACCCACTAGGACTGTAAAGGGGGAATCCAACACGAGGACTGCGGCGATTTCTCTTGCGTCAATGTTTGGATTTTCCCCATACCCGGGAGCGCCGTAGAACTGTTTTTTCGTGAGCCTTCCGGAAAGCTCAACCGTATCTCCATAGCGGTATGTATTGTGTTTTTGGAATAATGAGAAGAGGGATTTGTTTTTTAAACCAAACAGTATTCCAAAGAAGAACACCACCGCAACTGCCCCTATCAAAGCAATTTTGAAAAAGACGGTATTTTTCCCTTTGCGGACAGGTTTCATGTATTTCTCATTCCATTGTAGCACGTCTTTCACCCTGTCAATACCCGTGCTGTTTGACACACGATGCAACTTACGTTTAGGATACAAGTAATGCCCCAAAAAAAGAAAAAATCCTCGATTCCTTTTTTGGAAAATACATATTTTCTTGTTGCGCTTATCATCGCCGGAGCTTTTGTGGCAGGATTTATTGTTTCTCATAACATCCCCGATACGAACCTTCGTGATATAGTACCCGCTTTTTTTCAATCTCAACCTGGTTTGCCGGAAGATGAAACGATTGGAGGGTATATTCAATCCCAGACAGCTGATCTTGACGGTGATAAAAATTTAGAACTTATCGTAATCTCTTTTAGTCATACTGACGAGTACGGCCTTTCAAAAGTCCATTTTTCCATTTTCAAAAAAGACGGCCGGATGTGGCAGAAAATATTTGAGAAGGAATTGGAAGGATTGACTCTTCGGGATGACGCTGGTTCGCTCAGTGAGTATGGCAAAAATTACCACAGTTTCCAGTTGAAAGATGTTACCGGCGATGGGAAACCGGATGTGTTTTTGAAAATGAGGGCTGAGGGGAGCGGCAGATTTTTCGGCGTGTTTATTTTTGACACGCCGTCAAAGACTCGCGTGCGTGAGATTTTTGGCAAAGGCCCTATTGCACACGGACAAGCCGGAATTGAAGGAGAGAGAATCTGGCTGATGGAACCATTGTACCAACCGGATGATCCAAACTGCTGTCCATCATCTTGGAAAAAAACGTGGTGGGAGTATGAAGGAGGTTTCTTTGTTGTGGTAAAAACATTAATACGAAATGATTATGACACGCTTCTTCAAATAAGCTATACAGCAATCAAAGCCACGAATACGCCAAAACCAACGCTTCAATCGATTTCAGAAGATGAACTCATACTCTCCTCTGCCCGCGATTATGTGAAATTGCACAGCACCCCTGAGACGAAATTCAGTGTACGGATAACCAAAAAAGTCGGGAAGTATGCCTTGGTTCAGGTGATTCCCGAAGACAATATTGAGGGTGCTGCAGTGATTGTAGAAAAAGTTGGTAACCGCTGGATTGCCCAAGACATGGGAACCGCTTTTCCTGAATGGGAAGCACGAGTCCCGGAATTGTTTCGGTAAGTCCCTGTAGAATTCTTTCTTAAAAACCCGCTTCGGAGGTGGTATAATGACTCCGCTTACTATCAATTATTCCGGCGTGGCGCAATGGTAGCGCGAGATCCTGTTAAGATCGAGGTTGCAGGTTCGAATCCTGTCGCCGGAGCCAGATGGGACGAGAGGGCGACAAAGAGTCCTTTTGTCCCGTAACATCGTTCTTTTTCGCAGGTTCGAATTTTCCGTTTCCAAAACAGTTGTATAATATACTGATATCAAGTTCCGTAGCTGGAATAGGAGTGAGTAGCTGTTCAATAAAAAAGGTTCTCACAGCTTTCAACCATCGGAGCCAATCGGCACTTAATATACCCAAGTTCGCTTCATTGAGAACTTTGATAGCTGGAGTGTATTCCACCTCCACAATTTTTTTGTCTATTCTGAAGAGTTGTAGATTGTTTACAATCAATCGATACCCCGCAAGACATATAAAGTGTTGTTTCAAACAAAATTACTCTATTTTAGGTCAATACAGTGTTTAGTAAAAATTTAATAGAGAGCCTTGTTACGCTGAACACCACGGGTAGACGTTCGAATTTATCCCAATAGCGTATATTGTATGAACCATACAATTATTCCAGTTACATACGCAAGTAGCGCGGGGACTGTGGCTATTCGGAGGTATTTCAAAAATGTCAGGTCTTTGATGAGAGTCATGGCAATAATTCCGGGCGCTGAACCGATTATCAGGAGTGATCCCCCTACACCGACAGTAAAAGCCAACAAAGTCCAAAGAGAGGAAATGTTTGTTTTTACTATTTCTATAGCTGCTGCTGTAAGAGGAATATTATCAAAAATTGCTGAAAACAGTCCGATAAATATATTTCCGGATATTATCCGTTGTGTTGATGGATAGTTGCCAAATATCGTAGACGATATGTTTGTTAGAATCCCTAAATGGCGAAGTGCACCGATAGCAAGAAGGATACCTACAAAAAAATATAAACTGGAAATATCGGTTTTTTGGAAAAATTTTTCAATGGACATGGCAAGTTTTGTACTTCCATGACGGCGGGATCGAAAAACATTGACAGCAAACCAAACGATACCTAAACCAAAAAGCAATCCAAGATACGGTGGCAATTGGAAAACGGTCATAATGAGCGGAAAGGTAAACGAAAGAAGGCTAAGAAGTATTATGATCCATTCAGTTTTTGTGATTTTTGTTGCGTCTTCAATGATATCTACTGTGTCTGTGACGATAGTCCTTCCGATTAAAAGACTGCTGACGAGAAACACAGTTAGTGCCGGTAGAAATATTTGAGTAACGACCTCATATGTTGTAAATTTATTTGCAAGCCAAAGCATGGTGGTAGTGACATCACCAATAGGAGAAAAAGCCCCACCAGCGTTTGCGGCGATGACAATTGCCGCTCCAGCTTTTAAGAGATTATGTCCACGGAAAAATCTGCTTGCAATTTGTATCATGACAATAGTTGTGGTGAGGTTGTCTAAAAAAGCTGAAAAAATAAACGCGATACACGTAATAATAAAAAACTGTACTTTGTCTTTTATCCGAAGTTCTATAAGTTTTCTGTAAACGACATCAAATAATCCATAATGGGTGAGTATTTCTACAAGCGTCATCGCTGATAGAAGGAAAATGATAAGTTCAAATATTTCTTGCGAAGTTTCGCCGAGAGAGGTTGCGATATGTCCCGTTTCGCTGATGCCTACCAAAAGCCATAATACGACACCGACCAGAAGGCTGACCGCGGTTTTGCTGATTTTTATATATTGCTCTATGGATATCAGAATATATCCGATAAGAAACACAATGATACAGATAATAGTAATCATGATTTGTTAGTTGTCCCTTGTCTCCAGAGGCAACGACAAAGCCTTTCGGAGATCAAGGGGTAGATAATTTAGGTTTTACTTCTTCAGAGTCTGTTTCCATAGACAAAATTCATTATACCACGATTATCAGCTTTTTATTTAGACATGCAGCATGCGCATCTGGCAATTAACTCAATTATCTTCGTATAATGGTTATATGGAGTTGTCAATTACTCTATTTATCATTGGGGCAATCGTACTCCTTGTTTCCACACAGGTATTTATAAAACTGGCTGAGCGCATATCGGTGTCACTCAGGCTATCACCGCTCATTATCGGGCTGACGGTCGTGTCCATAGGAACATCACTTCCCGAGCTTACCGTTTCCACTATTGCAGCGATTCGTGGGGATGTGGGTTTAGCAATGGGAAATCTTATCGGTTCGAATATCGTTAACGTATTTTTGGTTTTAGGGGTAGGCATTTTGGTCGGAAAACTCAGGGTAGGCACCACAAAAACCCAGCGGAACATATATATGATGTCAGGGATTGCGGGGTTATTTTTACTTTTATATTTGTTGGGATTACCACACATCATCGCTGGGGGCATTTTGCTTGCCACTGCTCTTATGGTTACGTTTGATGAATATATCCGTGGGGTCAGCGGAAGAACACATGAGGATGCTAAAATGTTCGCCAAACGAAAATACGGCAGGTTTACCATAGTAGATATCGGAAAATTAGCTGCTGCCCTTTTTGGAGTGGTTGTCGGGGGCATATTGACGGTTACATCTGTGGAGCAACTATCCGTACTGTTGGGATTTTCTATGACCATACTCGGTCTATCCATCACAGCCATAACCACCTCTTTACCTGAACTTTTGACCACAATATTCAGTGAGGAAGATCATGAGGAAAAAATTACCATCGGAAATCTTATCGGAAGCAATATCTACAATCTGGCACTTATTGGAGGAATAGTGCTACTTTTTTCTTCCTGGGAGATCATTACTGCCTACGAAATACGTATGCTCACAATTGCCACGCTGGCATTTGTGGTAGTGGTGGTGGCAAATAAAGGAAAGGTTATTCCGAAATTTACCGGATTATTGTTGCTTTTTTTGTTTATTCTTTATATATATTTTCTGAGGTAACTGCCTCAAACATCCTAAACCTAAATAATGTATGTTTCCAGAAGAACAAGTACTATCCACAAAAGAAGTAATAAAAAGGCAACAACAGTATGGTCTTAACGTATTGCCTGAAAAACCACCACCAAGCCAAATTTCCCTCTTTGTAGCACAATTAAAAAGTCCGCTTGTTTATATTCTTCTCATCGCTTCATTGGTAACGATGGTTGTGGGACATTTATCTGACGCCTTTATTATCCTTATTGCTGTATTCATCAATACAATCCTTGGGTATATCCAAGAGCAACGGGCAACGAATGCTCTTTTTGCTCTCAAAAAATATGTTACCCATACAGCTATTGTCATTCGGGAAGGAAAGCGTATAAAAGTACACGCAACAACTATCGTTCCGGGCGAAATTGTCATATTGGACCAAGGAGTAAATATTCCTGCTGATGGAACGCTTTTGTTTGCCAATCGGCTTTTCATTGATGAGTCTCTTTTGACTGGTGAGAGTGTTCCTGTTAGCAAGAAGAGTGATGACAATGTGTTTATGGGTACGAGTGTTGCTTCGGGACAAGGAATGATGAAGGTTGAGACAATCGGTGCACAGACTAAAATGGGAATGATAGCAACGCATATCCAACAGGACGAGGAAGATACACCATTACAACGGCAGTTAAAGAGATTCAGTAAACAGCTAGTATTCGTGATTGCAGTTCTCACTGTCTTTGTATTTCTTTTAGGTGTCATGAATCAATTTAGCTGGACTGAAATATTTGTAACATCAGTGGCTCTTGCAGTATCCAGCATCCCTGAAGGACTTTTAGTTTCCTTAACGGTTGTTTTGGCTATAGGAATGCAAAAAATAGTAAAACACAACGGTCTTGTCACAAAATTGTCTGCCGCTGAAACACTTGGGGGTATCACTATTATTTGCGTTGACAAAACTGGGACGTTGACCCAAGGAAAAATGGAAGTTGTGGATCATATTGGTGATGAAAAGGAGCTGGCACAACAAGTTCTTTTGGCAAATGATCTGGATGATCCCATGATCATTTCTGCCTTTACATGGGGAAGGACCGTTGTAAAAGATTTTGTTTCTGAACATCAACGTCTTGACAGTATTCCATTTTCCCCAAAAGAACGATTCTTCATTAGCATCCATACGTGGGAAGAAAACACCAATATGATTTTTGTTAATGGCGCTCCGGAGTTACTCCTTTCGTGGTCAAATTTAACAGAAGACGAAAAAAAGGAGATGCGTGAGACAATTGAAACTCTTACAAAACAAGGGAAACGACTGATTGGATTTGCACGAAAAGAAGTAAAAAATACAAAAAAAACCATAGAACACAACGACGCTAAAGAGGGATTGATATGGATAGGAATATTGGCATTTTCCGATCCGGTACGGTTAGGAGTAAAAGAAGCGTTGGATATAGCAAAAACTGCAGGAATAAAAACAATCGTTATAACCGGAGACTATCCAAAAACTTCGGAATTTGTCTTAGCAGAGCTTGGTATGACGGTTGGTGAGAATGAAATTCTTCTTGGTGAAGGGCTTGAAAAAATCGCACCTGACGCGTTAACAGAAAAAGTAAAAACAGTACGGCTATTTGCCAGAACCACTCCTGACCAAAAACTTCTGATTGTGAATGCACTAAAAAAGAATGGAGAAATTGTTGCCATGATGGGAGACGGAGTCAATGACGCCCCGGCACTCCATCAAGCTGATATCGGAATTGTTGTGGGAGAAGCAACAGACGTTGCAAAAGAATCAGCAGATCTAGTGCTTCTCGATTCAAACTTTTCAACAATTGTAAAAGCAATTGAAGAAGGAAGGTCTATGTTTGAGAATATAAGGAAGATTATTCTATACCTCATGAGCGATGCGTTTGCAGAAATTATTGTTGTCGTCGGGAGCATTATGCTTGCCTTACCTCTTCCTATTACTGCTGTGCAAATTTTGTGGATTAATTTAGTCTCTGATGGGTTTCCTGATCTTTCATTGACCGTTGATCCGAAACGAAATGATCTCATGAAAGAACACCCAAGAAATCCAAAGGAGCGGCTGGTCAACAGGTGGATGATGACATTGATTGGTACCGTCAGTGCGGTAGCGGGGCTATTGGCATTAACATCTTTTGTTATTCTTTATAGAACAACAGGTAATATCGTGCTTGCACGGTCGTTTACGTTTATTGTTCTTGGGTTAAACTCTCTTGCCTATGTATTTTCCGTGCGTGCCTTAATGACACCATTTTGGAAAAATCATCTTTTTGAAAACAAATGGTTGGTTTTGGCTGTTGGCGCGGGGTTTTGTTTACAAATAGCTCCATTCCTCACTCCATCACTGCAACAATTTTTCGGGTTAACACATCTTACTTTTCGATACTGGATTACTGCAATTGGTTTATCTGTAACGATGTTTTTTATTATAGAGCTGTTTAAACTGGCTTATCGATATAGAAAATCAATAAGACTGTTGAGATAAGCCTTTCTTAGTGGATTGCTTAATAAGACACGTAACGGGCTCGAACATCGTCCGGACAAGTGCGGATTCACTTGTTGAACGATAACGATCTTGGTGTGATACAAGAGATTATCCGCAAGCGGGTGAAGTAATCCTAGCATCAATTCTGGGACTTTCTAAAAATGTGTGAAACAATGTAAGAGTAAAAACAGGTATCTTTTGCTAGGTTTCAATTTATCGCTTGTTTAAAACGAATATAGAGCATTCTACGTAGTACTTACTTCATAAGCCGATCAAATCCATTGACAAAGAGGAGTACCTGCTATATGATATTAACATATATGTGTAAGACTTGTGGTTGTTCGTTTCGATCAAGGAATTTTGGTAATATTGAACGCTTTATTGAACCATGCATTCTTCTTCTATTATCAAGGGGTCCATCACATGGTTACGGACTCATGGAAGATTTAGAGAAACATTGCGGAGAAAAAATAGATATAGGCAATCTCTACAGATCTCTAAGAAGAATGGAAAAGATTGGCTGGGTTAATTCTAATTGGGAAAAAGGAAATATAGGACCAAATAAAAGAAAGTATGAAATCACTATAAAAGGGAAAAGCATGTTAAAAGAAGCATTTATCAGTCTTAAAAGAACCCACTCTTTAATTAACCATTTTTTTAATGGTTATAAAAAAGTGTTTGGAAAGGAGTAGACTCCATGAAATTAACGATTGTTTTATCAACAAAGCATGCAGAAACTAACTGGAATGCATTAAGACTTGCGAATCTGGCTTTGAAAAAGGGAGATGAGGTAACAATCTTTCTCTTGGGTGAGGCGGTAGAATATTATAAAGGAAGCAATAAGAAATTTAATATCAAACAGCAAATTGATACATTTTTATTGTCAGAGAAAGCTAAAATTATTGCTTGTGGAACCTGTATGAAACTTAGGCAACAGCAAAGTACACAAGCCTGTCCCCTGGGGGGACTAGAGGATTTTTACTCTTTAATTGCTACCAGTGATAAAGTACTAACTTTTTAGGATTATAAAATATAGTATGAAGCTGTTAATGTTTCACGCAGAAAGTTTTTGGTATAAACCATATAATTCTGCTTCTACCGAAACGGAAAAGACGAGTTTTGAAAACTGCCTCGTTATATTTATCCATGTAGAAGAAATAGATAAGGACAAGGGCGACGTGATTGGTAAGGCCGTCGGAAATATTAAATGGCTGGCAGATAAAAATAAAACCAACTCTGTAGTACTACACTCTTTTGCTCATCTTTCAAACAGTAAATCCGATCCGGAAACCGCGAATGAGATGATTAAGAAAATAAGTGAAAAGCTGAAAAAGAATTTATCCGCTCACATCGTGCCTTTTGGTCAGTTTTACGAGTTCTCTGTTCATGTACTTGGTCCATCACTGGCAAAGGTGTTTAAGGATTTATAGTTGTTTATAACAGTATGAAAAAAAATTTCTTTATAACATTCTTAATCTTGGCTATAACGCTCACCTTAACACACTCTGTTTTTGCTCAGGGAATGATGGGTTTTTCCGGCACTCAACCTGATAATTCTGCAATTAAAGCCCAACAACAGGAGGAGCAAGAAGGGAAAAAACTTTTAGACGAGCTGAAGAATAAAACTACTACGTGTCAAAAACTGACTGATGATAATCTTGAAAAGATTGGGGAATACTTTATGGGTCAGGCAGTTGGAGATACCTCGCGGCATATTGCCATGAACACCATGATGCAATCCATGATGGGAGAACAAAGGGAAGCACAAATACATACTGCTTGGGGTAAGAGAGGTAGTGGTTGTGACACTTCAGCTCAAATTCCTTCAAATGGAGCAGGTTTTATGCCGATGATGTTCCTCCTTCGCCAAGGCTTCGGCGGACAAGGGATGATGGGCTGGGGTTTTGGAATCTTAGGCTGGCTCTTTATGCTTCTGTTTTGGCTACTTATAATTCTTGGGGTGGTTGCTTTAATCCGTTATCTTGCCCGTTCAGGACGAAGCAGGGAGGATAAAACTCCCCTTGATATGCTTAAAGAGCGCTACGCTAAGGGTGAAATCAATAAAAAGGAATTTGAAGAAAAGAAGAAGGATTTAGGCTAAACAGCCAGACAAGGCTTCACTTTTTCGATTTCCTCTCTTATTTTAGCTACAAGCTTAAAGTCAGAGAAAGCCTTGACCACCCTTCGCATAAATGCTTCGGAGTGGCACATAATACAAGCTTCTTGCGTGGTTATATGAGAGGTACGATTCTCGAGCCAGGCTTGACGAGAGGCGTAAAAAGCTATCTTGTCAAAGGGATTTATCCAGTCATATCGGGCTATTTTGCCATTCAGCTCTAAGTTCTGAAGTGCCATCTTCAAAAGTAGCCGTTTTTCGTGTGCTTCAGAACTTTCAAACAGTTTGCTGGCGTTAGAAGCCAGTTTTAGCAGGTATTCTGAGGTCAAATAGTATTCCTCGTCTGCAAAGTGCAGTTTGGCAATCTTGCCGTTAATTTCCTTTTGATTTGCCCGATACTCTTTTCGTTTTTTCTCATACTTGTCCTTAGTAATTCACCCCCGATCTATTTCTATTATCATGACCCCTATATAAGAAGGCACCGGGGCTAACGGGGGCAATTTGCGATATAATCAATATCAAGCTATATGAAAAGACTATTTTTAACTTCCAGTTCTTTTAATGTTGCCACGGATGTCGCCAAGCGATTAGGAAAAAAGGGGTTGCGATTAACATGTATCAAAACCGCATCAGAAGTTGAAAAGGGTGATCTATGGTGGCTTAAAAGAGATCAAGATACGTTAGCCAACGCTGGATTTATTGTCACCGATTACACGATAACCGGAAAAACAAAAACAGAAATTCAAAAAGATTTAGGAAGCACTGATATTATATTCTTTTCCGGCGGGAATACGTTTTACCTTCTACAACAAATTCAACAGAGCGGTTGCGCAGACATTATCCGGGGTTTTGTCGAAAAAGGTATGCCGTATATTGGATCCAGTGCAGGATCGCAGATTGCCGGTCCCGACATATGGCCGGTCTATCGGTTGGACAATGCAGACCAAGCACCAAAAATTAAAGGATATGTAGGTCTAGGACTTGTGGATTTTGTTGTATTTCCCCATTGGGGAAGTGACGACTTTAAGGAGTTATATCTCAATCAACGCCTAGAACATGCATATACAGATAAGCACAAAATAATCCTTCTCACCGATAATCAATATATCGTTATTGAAGATGATATGTATAAGATTGTGGAAGTAGAGAAGTGACAGATGCTATACCATGAGAGAGAATACATTGACGATTCAAATCAATAAACCTGCAAGCGAAGTATTTGCATTTTATATAGACCCAAAGAATACTCCTCGGTGGCTGGATTCTATTGTCAAAGAAGTAACAAATGAGTGGCCAATAAAAGTCGGAACTGTCTATAGAAATCAAAATAAAGCCGGTACATGGAATGAATATATTATTACTGCTTTGAAAAAAAAAGAACTGTACGAACTTATTTCTCGTGATGGAAACTATCACGTCCGGTATACCCATAAACCAATAAGTGATCGCTCATCGGAACTCACCTATTACGAATGGGTAGATACTGGTGACCTGCCTGAACCGTTTACAAAGGAAATTTTAGGCAAATTAAAGAATATTCTAGAGAGTTAAATAGAAAATTGAATAGTATATTTTGCTGTTGTGAGATATTTTGGAGCGTATAAACGATCCATTTTTATGTGATAAAATAGGACTATGAAACTTAAAAACAAGTTCGCGGTTGTAACCGGCGCCTCAACTGGTATAGGAAGAGCAATTGCTATTGAGTTAGCCAAAGGAGGCGCTTTTATTGCTTTGGCTGGTCGGACTCAAGATAAACTACTGAAGACAAAGAGTTTGATTACTGAGAATGGTGGTCAGGCAGGAGTGTTTTTGGGGGATTTTACCAAGCCTGATTCGTTGGAAGCTCTTATTACCCTGATAAAACAGAGGACGGATAAAGTTGATATTCTGGTGAATGTGGCTGGTATCTGGCACGGTAAGGATGAGGTTTATGCAGGTAAAGGCTTTGAATCATTTCCCAAACAGGTTATTCTCGATACCTATGCCGTTGGTCTTACCGCTCCAACGCTCCTTGTTCATGCTTTTATCCCCCTAATGCCAAAAGGAGGGAAGATCATCAATATCTCTGGAACATTTGAAAATGGGGCAAAGGGTTGGTTACCGTATTTTGTTTCTAAGAAGGGCATTGAAGATTTAACCATCGGACTTGCCGAAGAACTTAAGGATAAAAACATCCAAGTCAATGCCATTTCTCCTTCTGATACAGCAACCGAGGCGTATAGAAAATATTTTCCTCAGTATATTGGAGAAGCTATAGAACCTGAGAAAATTGCAGAATTTGTTGCTTACCTTTGTTCAGAAGAAGCTAAAAATGTTACAGGTAGGGTTTTTGTTTTGAAGAAAGGTAAAAAACCTTATGAAGGTTATCATACATAATATATGAACAACTTAATTAGTCTTGGTGTAGTAATTTTATCTAGTTTAGTTTTGGGTTTAATCAAATATAGTAGTTTGGCCGATCAATATAAGGGTAAAATTTGGCAATCAAAGTTTAATGAAATATGGAATGATTTCATAAACTTTCTTATTGCTGGGTTAATAGGATACTACTTTGTTTTGGTTAAGTGGCCAATGCTTCAAAAAGGTGAAGTATTGAATACGGGCGATTTTGTTTTATTTATTATTTTTGCACTAGGAATGTTCGGTCACCTTTGTGTAATTTCAAAGAATATTACAGACGGTGTAGAAGAAATTCTAAGGGGGATTAAAAAGAAAATTGCTTAACATGACTGGCCAAACTAATCTTTTTGAAGTCCTAAAATCATTACAGGTATCTTGCGATGGTGTTGAGTATGGATTTGCTTCAGTTAAAGAATATCAAAGTAATTCCGATGATCGAATTCTAGGAACCTTCAAAGAGAACGAAGGATTGACGATTATTGCTTCTAAAGAATACTTCGAAACAAACAACATACAATACGAAGGACCATATGCCAAGTTAACCATTGAAGTACACACATCTTTAGAACTTGTCGGTCTTACTGCTGTATTAGCTAGAAAACTAGCTGATAATCAAATATCTGCAAATGTTGTGGCGGGATACTATCATGACCATATTTTTGTCCAGTATGCTGTTCGTCAAAAAGCAGTAGAAGCGATAGAAAACTTAAAAGAAGTTCAGATAAAGTAGTTATTAACTTTTTCTATTTCTTCCCTGATTTGCTGTACCAGCCGAAAATCTTCAAATGTCTTGAAGATATCCTTCGCAAGCTCAGGACTATAGCAAGCTAATTGAGTGGTTATATTAGTTGTACGATTCTCGAGCCAGTTGGCACATACTATACCGAGTTTAGCCTCAAGTATGGCTTTATTAGCATCATTTCCGCCAGTGTACTATCGCAAATAGATCTATTCCCGCATTTCACCTCCAAGATGATTGTATTTAGATAATCCTTATTTACACCAATAGACTAGCGTAAATAACGTTATTTACGCTTGACAAATAGCCGAATTCATGTTATGCTCCCTTCAGCATGTATATTTCCCGTATTCTGACCACTCCCATCATAGAAAAGTTGACCTCTTCCAAAAAAGGAATTATTGTTTATGGAGCAAGACAAGTAGGAAAGACCACTCTTGTAAACGAAATTATTAAAAGATTACATCTTAATACTTTGGTTATCAATGGAGACCAAAGCCGTTTTATCGATATTATCACCAGTCGGGATTTAGCCAAAATACAATCACTGGTATCAGGGTACGAAATGTTGTTTGTTGATGAAGCACAAAGAATACCTGAGATTGGCATCAACCTGAAAATTATTCTGGACAATATTCCTAATTTCAAGGTGTTGGTTACCGGTTCCTCTTCTTTGGATCTGGCCAGTAAAATAAGCGAACCCCTGACGGGCAGGGTTTGGAGCTATCATTTATACCCNNTCTCAAAAACGGGAATATTTACAAAATATAAGCGACGCGTATCTTTACCGTGATCTCATTGAATTCGGAGATATAAAAAATTCTTCAAAAATTCGCGACCTTTTAAAACTGCTAGCCTTTCAAATTGGCTCGGAAGTCTCTTTAACCGAACTCGGAACCTCGCTGGGCATGAGTAAAGACACCGTTTCCCGCTATATTGATCTACTGGAAAAATCATTTATTGTTTTTCGTCTCGAAGGTTTCAGCAGAAATTTAAGAAAAGAAGTCACCAGGATGGACAAAATATTTTTTTATGATTTGGGTATCAGAAACATTCTCATCGACAATGTAAAACCCTTAAAAGACCGAAACGATTCGGGATTTTTGTGGGAGAATTTTCTTCTTCTCGAAAGAATGAAGTTTAACGCCGGTAAACAGGATCTCGTTTCCGGTTATTTTTGGCGGACTCACACTGGTGCCGAGCTTGATTACGTAGAGGAAAAAAATGGAACGCTATACGGATTTGAGTTTAAGTCCGGAAGTAAAATAGTAAAAGTACCTGCCGGATGGATAAAAGCCTATCACGAATCCAAATTTCAATGTATCAATAAGGAAAATTATTTAGATTTTATTTTAGGTTAGTT
>DPYI01000020.1 GCA_003545435.1 Patescibacteria group bacterium
TAGAATGACATAGTGACTGTCTTAAACTGCTACCCGGCGAAATTGAAATGGCTGTGAAGATGCGGCCTACTCACACATGGACAAAAAGACCCCGTGAAGCTTTACTGCAACTTGGCACTGAGGACTTTATTTTAACTGTCGAGCATAGGTGGGAGCGGTCTCGGGGGGAATTCTTTCTATAAATCATGTGCTAATCATGGTATTCATCACGTGCTCATCAGCTTCTCTGATAAACACATGAGAACTTACATGATGAGCACATGAATTTGTGGACAGGACTCTCTCCGGGATCACAACAGTGAAATACCACTCTTTACCATGAAGGAATCTTACTTACNNAACGGAGGCGTACAAAGGTCAGCTAACTCTGAATGGAAACCAGAGCCTGTCGTGCAAACGCGAGAAGCTGGCTTGACTGCGAGACGTACAGGTCGAGCAGATACGAAAGTAGGTGTTAGTGATCCTCGGTTCCCTCGTGGGAGGGACCGGGCTTAACGGATAAAAGCTACTCCGGGGATAACAGGCTGATCGCTTCCGAGAGTCCATATCGACGAGGCGGTTTGGCACCTCGATGTCGGCTCCCCGCAAAGTGCGGGGTGGGCCCCTTACTTAAGTAATTGGTAAGGAAAATTTAGCTCATAACGGTGGAACCCTCGTACATAGTCTTTCTCTAGTATACTTTGATATACTTTATGTATGGGCAATACCGTGGGAAGTCGAGGAGTTTTAACGCAAAGACAAAAGGAAATTCTTATCGGTACAGTATTAGGAGACGCATATCTTGAAAAGAACGGAAGATATACCCGTGTTCGGATCGATCATTATGACAAACACAAAACGTATATTTTCTGGTTAGCACAAGAATTTTTACCGTTTTCTTTGAAACCTCGGCACATTGTCGAGACGGATAAGAGAAACGGTAAACAGTATTCTCGATGGTATTTTTCGACAAAAAGTTTGCCGATATTTGATGAATTTCGAGAACTATTTTATCGAAACGGAAAGAAGATTATCTCTCCATTACTGGTCAAGATTTTATCTCCTTTGTCTTTAGCGATTTGGTATATGGATGACGGTTTTCGAAGACAAGATTCTAAAGGTTTTTATCTTTGCACGTCGTCTTTTACCGAGGAAGAACAAAAGGCATTACAGGAAATTTTACAAGCAAGGTTTTCGTTGACAACGAGAATTCATCACCAGCATGAGTTGGGGAGAATTTTTATACCGTCCGCTTATGCGGATAGATTCAATGAAATTATTAAACCTTTCATTCTTCCGGAATTTCAGTATAAACTCCTTTGACCCCGTAACGACTTTTCATCCCGATTGGATCGGGATTGAAGGATCCCGACGAACGTCGGGATAACACGCTAAGCCCCAGTCATTATGTCGCTATCGCGACACCGACTGGGTGATGGTATAGTCTAGCCCTCATGGAAACATGAGATACGGTTGCATCCTATCCT
Organism: Patescibacteria group bacterium; assembly: GCA_003545435.1. Classification (GTDB taxonomy): domain Bacteria; phylum Patescibacteriota; class Microgenomatia; order UBA10105; family UBA927; genus UBA10108. The sequence goes on from DPYI01000020.1 coordinate 1,467, forward strand.
GGGGGTGGNNGAGCTGGGTTCAGAACGTCGTGAGACAGTAGACCTTAACGGTTTGACGCCGTTATAACGAGCTGTCCGCTTTCAGATGTTCATTTTGAACTGCATCGAGATACGAATAACTGTTATATATTAAAAGCACCCAGCCCCTCGCGAGGAGCTGGGTAAATCTGACTAAATGCTGGAAACTCCGAGCATCGTGTGATACTATAGATTATAGAGATAGATTAATCTCTATAATTATGAGTGACAATTCATCACGTGCGGACAATCAGCAGGTAAGCAGGAATGTTTATGATGACTATTTTTCTGGTTTTGTTGATGGAGAAGGATGTTTTTATGTAGGGTTTGGTAAACGAAGTGATTTACCGTTAGGATGGCAAATTATAACGGAATTTCATGTCAGCCAAAATCCTGGAAGCAAAAGTGTCTTAGAAATGCTGCAAAAGCGGTTAGGATGCGGATATTTGAAACCAAATCACGCCGCGAGTAGGAGCGACAAGACATGGATTTTGATCGTAAAAGAAAGAAAAGATCTTATATCAAAGGTCATTCCGTTTTTTGATCATTATCCGCTACAAACAACAAAACATACTGATTACCGTATATTTAAAAAGGTAATCGAAATGATTGAGAAAAAGCGTCATCTGAAAAAAGAGGGATTTCGAGATATCGTCAATTTGGTTTTTTCAAATAAGAGAGAAACAAACAAGCGATATACAAAGAAAATGCTTCTTCATTTTTGACACCTCAGAGACTATATGTCAGACCCAGATATCATGTCCCGCTGCGGGACACCATCCGGGAAGATATAGTCCGAACTCATAGGCGACTATGAGACTACAACAGAAATGTTTGTGGACCGTTTTATTTATAAACGGGTTAACATAATTGTCGGTCTCTATCCTGTGTGAGCGTTTTGATTCTTGAGGGGAGCTCTCTCCAGTACGAGAGGACCGAGAGGGACAGATCCCTGGTGTGCCTGTTGTCAGCCTGAGCGCTGGCATCGCAGGGTAGCTAGATCTGGAAGGGATAAGTGCTGAAAGCATCTCAAGTACCAAGCCCACCCCAAGATGAAGAATCAGTGTGAGGTCCGTTGTAGATTACAACGTTGATAGGCGAGGAGTGTACGCACCGCAAGGTGTTTAGCTTACTCGTACTAATAGACCCATCCTGCGGAGAACAAAGGATGAAAAACGAATTGTGTAGAAAACGTTTATTAGCAAGTCCGGCAAGGCCGGCAACTCGCGTTCAATTCAATCCTGAATTGCCCGAGCCGCTTGAATTGCTAATAGACCGCATGCCTTGGCATGCTCGTGGATTATCCCTTACGTGCAATTACTTCATTAAAAAAACCCAAAGAAAAAAACAGAATTGTTCCGGTGATTTGAGCGATATGGACCCACCTGATCCCATTCCGAACTCAGAAGTGAAACGTATCAGCGCCAACAATACTTGACTCTAAAGGGTCCGGGAAGATAGGTCATTGCCGGGGCAATTCTGTTTTTTTATTCCGAACGAGGAAGCTTGCCCCGAAACACCGCTCCCCGACGGAAGCATCGGGGTAAGGTTGGTTCTGGGGTGAAACGATTCAGCGGCGCATCAAACGCGCCAGCCGAGTTAGACTCGGCGGAGACAATATCCTTCGACTTCGCTCAGGACGAGCTTGACTCTCAAGGGCCCGGCCCGCCCTTCGCATAAAGCTCCGGCGGGTAAAGAAGACCCTCCTTCGCTAAAGCTTCGGCAGGGCACAGTAGATCATTGCCGGGGCAATAGTATTTTCAAATTTTAGCTTCGCAAGGCCNNGGCCTTGCGAAGCTATTTTTCGGGTAACCACACCATTCGTCGCATCCAACTCTATTTTTTCTCCATCCATAATAATGTCGCGTGCATTCCGGGTTCCCATAATAGTAGGAATCTTTAATGCTTTTGCATACAGTACTGCATGTGAAGTAATGGAATCCTCATCAACGATTAAACCATTGATTCTATATAGACAGGATAAATAATCCGGAGTAGTCTGTGATGTGATGAGAATATCGCCTTTTTGAACCTTCGGAAAATCACTTACGTCACGGACAACGACAGCTCTTCCGGTTATTTTACCTGCATAAATTCCTTTTCCGTGTATTTGTTTTACCTTTGCATCGGTTATGGTCGTTTCAATCATTCGTACAACACCGGAGTGCGCGTCAAGCTCAACAATATCATTATCTTTGAGAGTACTTGTTGCGTGACCGGTTGCTATTAGACAGGGGACATTCATTTCCCGGCTTACTATAGCCGCGTGGCACGTCACACCACCTTCGTCGGTTACAATACCCCCGCATCTACTCATCGCAACGACAAAATCCGGCGTTGTCATTTTAGTCACCAATATATCTCCTTTTTCAATTTTTCCCAGTTCCGAGATTTTATGGATGATTTTGACTCTACCTACAATTTTACCGCGACAGGCGATCGTTCCCTGAATGAGCTTTGCCCTTGCTTTTTGAGGCTGGACGATACGGTATTGTTCCATTGCTTTGAGGATTTTTGCTGTACAGGTAATCTCACTGATTTTTTCTTGCCATACGAGAACCGCCCAACCGGATTGCCGTGCTTTTGCACGTTTTTTTAATTCATTATGACTTTTCTGACCGGATAACCCATGAAGAATTTCTTCATACGTGAGAAATTTAATGTCGACATTACTAAGTTCAAGGCGGGATGCGATTTCATAGAGAAGCGGCATATGGTAGTAATGCGATTGACAGATGATATTTTTTCGGAATGTCCGCAGGGTGATATATTTCTGGAGGAAATAGACCTGCTGTTTGAGAGTTGTCCGCGCATTCATTTCCTGCAGCGTATTTTTGAGCATCTGTTGTCTTTTTTTGTCTTCGTTTTTTAGTTTATTTGCTTCTTCTTCCGAGTTTGGAATTTTTTCCAGTATGTTTTTAGCTTCATTCAGGAAATAGTCGCGCGGTAGAGGATTGGCGTTTATCGAAAACATAGTTAACCAACAGTATGTTTGCCAATGATCCGTTAGTTTTTTTTCAAATTCAGCATCCATCCCGTGTTGTTTTATGTGCGATGCGAGATTAAGAACATCTATCATTTCCTGATCAACGGTGGAAATTGGGGAAAGGAGAGTTTCCAACTGCCGTTCGTCAGATACCCGCTCCCGTATTTTTTGTTCGAAATACCGTTCAATAGCAAATGGTGAGGTTAAAAAGGGGAACAACATCATGTACATTCTGTAGAATTTTTCGAGAATTGATTTGAGTTCGGAATTATTAAGCTTTGTAAGATTGAGATTTGGGATACGTTTAGCTTCCTGAAGAAGGGTATTACAGAGTTTGGTACATAAGGCGATATCTTTTTGGGCAAACGTACTATCCCGCTCAAGTTTTTGTGCAATATTCATGCCGAGCGAATTCAATTCAGAGCTATTGTAATAAAGACCATGCGTGAGACTGTTATACCAATACGTGGGCATAGATGTGTTATACAGTTTTTTTAATTGGTCTCTATTTGATAGACATACTGTCATGCTAAATGCATATGCACCCTCCCGGTTAATGACTTTTATCCAATTGAAGCTTGTATCAGGAGGAAGATACTGTTTGACTTCCATGCCGGCTTTTTTTGAAATACGGTAGAATTTTTTATTTCCAACAGATGTGGAAGTAATAAGCTGATCTTTTGTCAATTTTTTAAGGGCAGTCTGGATGGAATTCGGATATCGGCCGGTTATCCGGATAAGTTCATTGATGTAAAAGTCCTCATTTGGTCTGGAGGAGAGGAGAGAAAGAATTTCCTGTCGTGCTGAGATAAAATCATTCTTCACTAAAAATATTATACAATATATTGTATAAATAAATCAAGCCTGTCTGCCGGCAGGCAGGGCTGCCTGTCCTCCATAGTCCCGAGTTTATCGAGAGACGAAGGAGGAGGAAACACCGGAGCGGTTTTTTGATGGCAATTTAACGAATGAGTTTTGATGAATGAGTTTAATTGCCGATCAATCCTCCGAAAATGCTCTTCGTGCCGCGCTACGAATAGTAGGTAAGGCATGAAGGAATGAAGGAGGATGGTGATGAAGTTAATTTACCTTATTTGTCGGTTTGCTTTTGAGGAAATTTTCGAGGTTGGAGATGAAAATATTTTGTTTCAGATTAGTTGCCTCTTTTGTCGTATATGCAATGGGCGGGTAGAGGATACGGTTAGGGAATTTTGATAGACGTTTGGCAACTGCCGGATCCAGCTCGTCGGAATGATCCAAAATAAACGTTATATCACCTTTTTTGAGACGTTTTTCCAAGGCTGTGATATTAACGAGTTCCATCGGAGCGGTGTTTATAATAATTGCTTTGGGTTTAATAAGCTGAATCCGTTTTTCGTTCAAAAAGCCTTTTGTTTCGGGATTAAAGGACATGTGAAGCGAGAGAACATCCGATATTTTAAGGAGTGTATCAAGCTCTGTGTATTTAATACCTGATTTTTCCGCATCTTTCTTCTGTTTGCGCGACCAATACAGTACGTTTGCTCCAAATCCTTTTGAAGCAATCTCAGCAACACGCTCTCCGATTCGGCCAAGTCCGATGACACCAAACGTTTTTCCCTTAATTTGCGTACCGGTATAGCTTGCCTCTGAGTAGTCACCAGAGAGTACCTGAGTTTTTGCGCGGGTTATTTCCCGTAGGTGCTCAAGAAGTGCAGCAAATACGAATTCAGCGACTCCTTCGGTAGCATATCCTGCGATATTGCACACCGTAATACCTTTCTTTTTAGCGTAGGCTGCATCGATCCGTCCGTATCCTGTACCATACATACCGATATATTTCAAATTCGGCATGCTGTCAATAAGAGCTCTATCTGCGCCCATACCGAGTTTGAGAAGCAGACAATCAGCAGTAACTAAATGAGTTTTGACTTTCGGTGAATCAGCTTTGATGAGGATTTTTTCTTTAGAAATTTTATCAATCCGGAGCCAGTATTCGGGTTTGAGATTTGATTTCTCGAAGTTTAAAAGAAGTAATTTATGAAACATACTCATCCGCATACTACTCCCCATATAATTGAAGGTCAAGAACGCGGAGTTGTTAAAAGGTTAAAAATGGCCTATAATATATAGTTATATGGCACCGGAGAAATTGGTCTATCATTCTACAGACAAAGCAGGTTTAGAAGCAGCACAGAAAGACAAAAGATTGTTTGGTATGGAAAGGCTTAATCCGCGAAGTGGGTACAGTGGCGAATCAAACCTTACGCCTGATAAAAATGCGTCACAGAGATTTATTAGAGAGTTTAGAGGAAATGGATCGTGGACAAAGTCCGATGGTCCACCGCGGCTAGTTACACTCACATTCACCATACCAGAAGAGTTTTTGAAAGAAGTAGGAGAAACACATCTCTTGGGTTGCACAGAGTACGCAACAACGATGACTGTTGATGTAGGTGATTTACCTGAACAATATTTACACAATTTGCATGCCGGAACTGGAATGGTGCACATGACGAGGGAAGAAGCGTGTTTATTTCAAGCTCAAGGAAAGGTTCGGTTTTATGAAGTGCCGCTAGACTTTTTACAAAGCGTTGAACCCGTGCAATTTACTTGGAGAGGAATAAAATATCCGTAAAAGTCTTCTGTGTGATCACGTTTGAGTTGGGGTGATTTGTTATTTATACACTCCCTGCCGGTGTTCGATGATTTCTATTTGGATGGTCGTATTACGGTCAATAACATAGAGAATCCGGTATGGCCAAGCACGGATAACATAATAATCTTTGAGTTTTCCTTCGAGTTTTTTACCCGTATATGGAGCTGTTTCAAGAATAAAAAGTTTTCGGGCAATTTTTTTAACGTCCGACTTTGGTAGTTTTTTCAACTGTTTTTTAGCAGTAGGTGTAAGTTCAATCTCCATGGATTCCCAGCTCTTCGAGAACTTGTTTCAGGGGATAGACTTTTCCGGCTTTTCTTTCTTTTTCAGATTGGCGGATGTCAGCCATGAGTTTCTTATTCGACATAATGTCCAGCGTCTCTTCCCAGCTTTCCAGGTCTGCTATCGGCATGAGAACGGCCTGTGGTTTGCCATGGTGGGTGATGATGAAGCGCCGGAGATATTTTTGTACTTCCTCAAGCATGTCGTAGAGATTCGTGCGTGCATCACTAACGGTGAGAGTGGACGGAATTGGTTGGTTCATATTTTCTAATCGTACGCTTTTTCGTACGCCTCGTCAAGAGGATTTCCTGCTTGACGAGTGTTGTATGAATATCATACAATATTTGTATACCATCTTACTCCGATTTGCATCCGCCAGCTGGCGGAGAAAAAGCGGATTAGAAGGGTATATGCTGAGTAACTCAGTTATAAATCTGAGTTATCGAAGTATATTATGGCGACGATCAATATTTCTCTCCCGACACCCATGTATCAGGACGCAAAAGCGATGCTTCGGATCAGGGGATACGCGTCCATAAGCGAGCTTATCCGTCAGGCACTCCGTGATGTTTTGTATCCGAAGATTACGGAAAACGGCTTTACGCCGGAATTTGAAGAGAAAGTGCTGCGGGCGGAGAAATCATCGCGTAAACATGATGTAACTCTTACGAGTGCGAAAGAAATAAAAGACTATTTTACGAAGTTGAAAGTACCCCAAAAATCATCCCCATACATACAAAAGAAAAATAAATTAAAAAGACATTTATGAAAGGCCGATATTCTAATAAACACGAACGGCGTGTTGTATTTCGTGGGTGGCGAAGGCANNTAAGAAAGTGCATTTTGAAGAAAGCAGGAAGAAAGTTATACTCGATGTAATCAGTAAAGAATCATGAATTCTTGGCGTACTTGACAGACCACTACCAAATCAATACAATACCAATATATGGATACACAACGCATCATCATGCAGGTTCCCTTACCAAAAACATTGAAGATCTCTTCGGAGGTTGTTGCCCGTGATATGGGTTTTTCATCGCTTCAGGAAGCAATCCGCGTATTCTTACGGAAATTATCTGCTCGTGAGCTAACGTTTACATTGCGGGAGCCGGTTGAACGGTTGTCTCCAAGAGCAGAGAAGCGGTATCTAAAGATGCTGAAGGAAATCAAAGAAGGAAAGGTAAAAACGAAATCATTTGTCAATGTTGATGAGATGATGTCATATCTGAACGCATGATAGACCGCATTGTCCTTCACCCGAAATTTACTCGTTCCTATAGGAAGCGGATAGCACCTGATAAACAATTGAGCTTACGTACACGACAGAGAATTGAGTTATTCAAACATAATCCTTCACATCCAATTCTTCGTAATCATCCATTACAAGGAGAAAAAGGAGGGTTTCGGTCATTTTCCATAACCGGTGATGTCCGTATCATCTACAAAATAGAAGGAACGATTGCTACTTTTTTTGATATTGGTACGCACAATCAGGTGTATTAATATTTTTCATCAGAAACAAGACCCAAAACCGACCGGACGGGTTTGAGTTTAGTGGGGTTTGTCGAACCCACAGCGATAAGCATATGAAGAGGATTATAGCAAAAACAAGGACGGGTGTTATGGGAAAAACAGAATGTCTTGAGGTGGATCGCTATCAATAGGTTGAACTTCGTTATCAGAGGGAGGAGGATTCAAGACTTGTAGTTGTTCAAGGATTTTATTGATTCTTTTTTGTGTTTCGTTTACCTGTATATATATAAATCACCCATTCGCAATCTGAGAATCTCGAGTTGCGTCCTTGCATCCGAGAGTTGTCTCTATAATCCACTTTCGCTTTCTGATGATTCAACTTCTGTTGATGAAGGCATAATATCCGTAAAAATAGCATTGTTGAGCTCTAAAGTCAACAATACCGGCAATAGTTGTAATGTGCATAAAAATAAGGATTATTGTATAATGCCTTCAGTCGATATATGCGAGTAAGATCAGGTTAATGAACTATTGCATAACCATATGGAGAACAACGAAACATTTTTTTCCAGACTAGACAAAAAAAGCTATCCGCCCGAAGTCATAGCGGCTATCAATAAATTAGCTCTCAAACGAGCCACAGGATATTCTGATCAAAACGGAGAGTATGAATTAGAACCAGGATGCTTTCCTGTTTTGGGGTTAGATCACCGAGTGCGAGGTCCGTGGTCATTCGGTGCACAAGGGAATGGGGCGGAACTTGTTGATTTAATCCCTCAAGTGGATATTGAGCAATTGTTCAGTGAATTACCGCCAGAGTTACAGGGTCTATGCTCTCAATAACCTCTTTTAAATAGCAAACAGGAGGCTTTTTTTATTTAAGATCCTGCAATTCAGAGAAACGCATTCGCCCTTGAGGATTCTGAGCATTTTAGGTATACTACCCCTATCCTAACAA
>DPYI01000014.1 GCA_003545435.1 Patescibacteria group bacterium
CCTTTCATGTTCCATTATACAAAACACATGCAACTTTTTTTGGGTGTTGACGGAAAAATCATTGAAAGAGTATTTAACGGTAACAGTAAGCATGTTCTAAAGTTCAAAAGAAATTGTATAGTGAAGTGGTGATGAGAATTGTTATTTCCCGTATTTCCAATATATATGTTCTTCTTTCTCGAGCTCCTGAGTATACGTATTAAGTTCTTCAAGGGCATCAGGGAACTCTTCTAGAAGTTGTGCAATTTTTGCCTTTTTTGCTTGTTTTCCTCCCGGATATATTTCAGAAGGCGTATTGAGCTCCTCTAGTATTCCCCGTGGTAATCTTGATCTAAGACTTTCCTTAGTATCACGATAACGAATATCGGGATAAGCAGGTGTATTATCATCATCTTGCTCGGGATCAGGTTTTTTTGGAGCAAAAAGTCCTTTGATAGCCTCAAAAATTTCAGGCATAGAGTTTGAACATGCCAACCGATACTGTATATAATATACCACAACAGTCAATGTATGTGCTAAATAGACATTAGACCGTGATGTGTTTTTATGAAATTTCACAATTGAACCGGAGCAGCAATTGAGTTATTGTAATCTACAAAACACTTGCTATACTTTTTTCATGAGTCCCAGTTATGTGGAGACATCGAATAATTATTTTGATGGAGGATACCCAAGGAGGGGACGTCCGTGGCCTCCATTAGATATTACACCGGTCGCATCTCCATTACCATCAGTGAGCAGTAAACCATCCCTAGAAGTGTACTACTCTCATGATCCGAGGTCCGGTCAGGTAACGCACGCTGAAACCCGCCCCGCTCCTCCGGAAGAAGGGAAATAGTCGAGTAGCGTAAAGATATTGACGCAGAGCCTTATCTAGTGATATACTGCGATTATATGGTTTGGCAAAGGACTGAGGAATTACCGGAGGAAATAGTAAAAACAACACGCGATAATAGATGATGTTGTCTGTAGTTTGAATCCGGAAAAAAGTTCCTGAAATGATGGCTTCTCATTTATGCAAAATAATACTGAGGTAATTACATGGGGGGATTTGGTACCAGGTCAGGTAGTCAGGAGACCGGGGGAAGAAGATGCATTTGAAGTTACAGAAGAAAGAGGCGGTTATAGATTTGGTGTAAAACTTCCTGAACGCACCACTGTTATTTTTCCGGCCGGACCCGGTGATTTGGGTCTTTATGAGAAGGTAAGTGAACCACTCAGTGTCAGTATATAAAACATCCTCCAAAAACTTCGTGCTGTCGCCATCGGATAATCTTTTCTTTAAGAGGCAAAGGAACTGGCAGAGCAATAAATACGCGGTGTTTCATACGATTATTAGATTGTAACAGAATTGAATCCTGTATCGTGTTAACATGTTAACACGATACAAAGAGACTGGAAGGTTATGAGTTATTCCATATTCTCGGGAGCATTCTGGAGTGCCGGAAGAGTATCCGGCGGTATTCTGATAGTATCCGTTGCTTCAATAATGCTGTATATCGGATCCCCCGAGGGAAGCAATATATTGGTACGTGTAAAGAGTTTTTTGATCTTTGTCGGAATATTGGCGGTTCTTGCGACAATTAATGTATTGTTTAGATTTGGATCCTGTAGCCAGTCAATGGTACGGAATTCATACCGTCCGAATGCTTTTACATGGACGAATCCTTCCGGAGTTATGGGATAGCGGATAGCCTGTTTTTGGAAAAGTGCAGGATCGTACTTGCTATAAAACAAAAAGTAGATATACGGTGAATCTCCCGGACCCTCCATGACGATTTTTTTATCCATGAATTGTTTTTGGGAAAGCAAGGTGTTTAATCGCTCATACACCACGCCCCAATGTTGGCTTTCTTCGTACGGAAAATGGACATAGTACCTGTCCAGATACAAACCACCAGTAAAACAGTATAAAACGATAATTGCAGCAAAAACCCCGTATCGTACAAACCCCCGGAAAGTCCGGATAACCCAAAGCGCCCCATACGCCGTGACCAGAGGAAGGATGGGAAATATGGCAAACATCCGGTTGGTGTGCGGAGCGTCTTTGGTGATGCTCGGAGCCAGGGGAGCGATAAAAAACCACCACAGGACCAGATAGACCGACGCGTTCTTTTTCCTGGAGATAAGGTATATGAGCCCAAGAAGGAGAAACGGCGCATCGATAAGATACATGTTGCCGAAGTTCAGGATGTTGTGGGCATGGTTTCCGCCGCCGCGGATAAACAGAAAATCCGGAGAAAACGCATTGGCATAATTCTCCCCAAAACGCCCCAGTCCGTAGACAGCCTTATTGTGAAACAAGTGTGCAATCTTCCCTCCGACACCCGCATGCTCGTTTCTGGGAATTTCTATCTCGGTATTTACGATGGACGGATCGCTGAAGATCCCGATACCGGAAACTTTTACGACATTGGCTCCTGTTGTTTTCCACCAGATACTACTGCTTAATAGAATAAAAATAATAACAGCAGTTTTGCCAAAACGTTGGTTCACTATTTTTTTTCTGTAGATGACAAAAAGACCAAGAGCAAGAAAAGTCGTAAAGATATAATCGCCGGCATAGGTGCCGAAACTTAATGCCAAAAGCACAGCCGACGGGGTCATAAGCCAGTGTCGTTTTTTAAAACTGTAAAGAAAAAAAAGGACGCTTGCCGTTACCAATAAAACCGCAGTATTGGATTCGGATTCTACGCGGGACAAGTGGATGCTCCAGGGAGATATGGCTGTGAACAGCATGGCAACAAGGGCTAGGATTTTATCATTAAACAATTCTTTGACTAAAAAATAGACTAGGATGACCAATAGTATGCCGGCGAGAGCAGACGGGATGCGCACCGCAAACGGTGTTAAGCCAAAGAGTGCTACTGACAAGACCGTTTCATAGACATACACCGGCAGTTTCCAATCACCGAATGACTGAAACGAAATCGGAAAGACTTTTGAGTATTCGTCTTTTCCGGTGACAAGCAGGGAATATGCGGTGCACCCGATAGACGCTTCGTCGCGGTTTACTCCCGGAGGGACCTCTTCTAAATGATACAGGCGAAGGAAAGAGGCAAGGAATACAATCAGAAAGAATACTATGGGAATAATTTTTTTCAAGGTGGCCTGATTATATCCGAGCGTGCGATTTTTGTGAAGAAACAGACGGAAGCATGTATAATAGTCTCGTATGATTACAATTGTCCGCGACAAACTGTTGCTTTCAGCACTACAAGAGATGGCAGAGAAGGGATTTGGTAATCTCGTCAAGTGTGTTGTGGATATCGAAAAAAGGATTCTTGTCCTCGGCGGAGATCTGCATGCGGATGAGGAAGCAGAACTGCTGAAACAGGGTTCAAAACAGGAGGACCTTTGGGGTATTAATATTTATCCGGAATTACCGTATCCTGAAAGAGTTGAGTTTGATTCGATGATTAACGTCCGACCGCAGGAAGGGAACACAACCCGAGGTATTGAAGATCCGAAGAGACAGAAAAAGGTTATGGAAATAGTCAAAGCTCTCATTTCTGAGTAATACATGTACCATACAACTCTTTCTTATGAAAAATGGCAGTCGCTCCTGCTGGTGGAGCAGTTAGCCAACGTCGGAAGTGAGGTTGAGAGAGCAATGATCTGGCGGGCAAAAAACCAGAAATACATGAAGCTTGCCCTGTTTCGCGCATTAGAGCTTATTGATTTGACACTAAAAGATACGAAAAACAGAGAAGGATTAAGGGAAATAACCAGAATCCGTGAGTTTATTGTTGATTATTTTTTGGGCTCCAATCAATACGGCTCGTCGGATGCATTCTGGAAACGCTATTTCATGGCATATACCGTGGCTTCCGGAAAAAACCGAAAGTTGCGAATTCTTTGATAGATGGTATACCATATATCGTACGATGAAGTACCCCTCTGTATTTCTGGCTATTGCAGTCACATGGGTCGTGGTTGATGTCTTGGCGATTGTGTTCCGGCAGGCAGATATTTCGTTCGGTCTCTATATTTCGAGGAATAAATGATTAAACGGTTGACATTGGTTTTTTCTTACGGTTTCACATTCCTTTTTCAGGTAGGAGTTGGTGCGTCCCACCGAGCGATGGATACGCTCTACCAGGCAATCAGTGATCTTGGAGGTATTTATGTCAAACTCATCCAATTTATCTGTCTTCGAACGGATATTTTTGCAAAAAATGAGAAAATCCGATTTTTAAGCTTCTACGACACTGTTCCTCTTGAACAACTTAATGTATGGAGCGTTCTTATTCATGAATTGCCTACATAGGGTTTAGAGTGGATAAATGAAGTTTCTTTCAATATTTTGCTTATTCAGGAAAGCCTGGTACAATCGTACTTCATGGTTTCTCAGTCTGAATTCACTCGTCAATACCGGGAATCAATACTACCCAAAAAGATACTTATGTATCACATGGTTTGAAATACTATTTTGACCTATGAAAGAAAAATAGTTTGTTGGTATATAATCGTCTTATGGTAAACAAGACCATGACCCTTCATCAATACGCCGAACAATTGCGGGAACAAAACAAACCTCATGAAGCGCTCAGGATATACGAAGACGTAATTCTCGCGTATCAAGAACAAGGAGATTATGCCGGGTTGGTTGAAGCTCTCATGGGGCGGGGTTTGACATATAAACACCTCTATGGATTAACGCATGATGTGTCATTTGCTACTATTGCCAGACACACCGTCCTATCAAGTTTAGAAATTGCTCAAACCCACAATCTCAAGGATAAGATCTATCGTTGTTACTTTCATTTGGGTGAAATGGAGATTCTATTTCAAAACTATGCCAGAGCTATAGAATGTTACACAACAGCCCTGTCACAGTATCCGAACGATGCAGCCGAAAAAGGGGATTTTCAATACCATCTCGGTTCGGCACAGTATAGGAGCGGCAACCGCGAGGAAGGAAAGAGAAATCTGATCGAGGGAATGAAAAAAATCGAAGAACATGAAAGCTCGACCGATTCCTTCCTCTTTCATGTCTGGCAGTCTGGTGGATACATGACTATGGCAGAGCTTTTGTGGCACGATGTTCCTATCGAAGCCAAAAAGTATTTACATCGCGCCGAGCAAATCATTAACGCTGATAATCGCCTAATCATCCGCAAACGGCAACTCCAGCAGCTAAAAGAAAAACTACCCACAACGGATTGAATCTATNNAATTATTTCAGGCTCGTTTTCATATTAGCGTGTTAACATGTTAACACGCTAATACATACAATATTTTGACGCAAATACGTGTTCAATAAATACGCATTTGGTGATTTACCTGCCTGCGCTCCCTCGGCCAGATCCTATGGCGGCGTGCGACCGGCAGACAGGGGTATACATCTCCTCTTCACATGGTGAAACAATCAGAGTCCGTGGTACAATTCCTTTTATGAGTGCCAATCGCGTGTTTGTGTTTGACATGGATGGTGTGTTGGTGGCCAGTGAAAAGGAGTGGGTGATGACAGAGCCGCGTATGCTTGAAGATATGTTTGGTGAAAATATTTCCCGCGCAATCGGTGACACGGTTGGTATATCAATAGGGCAGATATACGAGAAAGCCATAAGGCTCGGGGCAACGATGGATAAACAAGAGTTTGACCGTCTGTATAATGAAAAGGCGATTCGTGGGGAAACCTCCATCACCCGGGAAACCTCCATCACCCGGCGGNNTATAGGTATACACCTGCTCTTTAGAAAAAAATCAGATTCCATGGTAGAATTCCCTTATGAATTTGAAGATCGGAATAGTTGGACTAGTGGGGGATATTGGGTGTGACCCAAAGACGTTGGGTTTATCAATTCTTAAATGCTTTAGCTCTTTCAATAAGTTGATCGGTTAGTAGCCAACCCTCAGCGATAAATTCCATATCAAGCATACTTCTGACGACTCTTTGAGCATCTTGGTCTCCTTCCTCGGCAAGGACAACTGCTGCTTCCGTAAGAGCACAAGCAATCCAATCACCGCATCTTTCTTGGTTTTTATTATCGTTAGATATTCCAAGATGTACAGCAATCATGCGACCAATCCCATCATAAAGATACCACTGAAAAACACTGAGGGGGTCACCCTCTTTTATTTTTTTAGGACTTCGGTATGTTGTCCCTGTTTCGATATTACCAATTTCAATAGTTTTAAGTAGACTGCGTATCCATGGTTGAGGTCTATCTGTTGCTTCAAGCGGATTTGGAATGTCATTAAGCCCCTGTTCCTTTAAAAGTCTTCGTGTATTTCTGATACCAGCGAAATCTGTATCGTCATCATCTGGATTTGACATAAGGACATTTGCCCTTTCGATACAATGGGAAAGGGTCGCTAGCTCAAGATGTAAATTAATCGATGGCGAGCCTTCAGCAACAGTAGAAAAGCTTTTTTAAGGTCATCGTCGGTTAAACGGCGAGCAATTGCCCCAAATGTTTTATTTTCCATTTGACTCATAAAGCGATTATATCAAAGTGGGGCTCTTAGGCGATACTAACAGTATTTCTCATCACCCGCCGGGTGATATAGGTATACACAATTGCTAATTAGAGATGTTCGCCGGTATGCCATGTAAAGGCTTTTTTAGTAGGTTCTATGTGTTCGTCTGCAAGTTTTTCCGTTAGATCAGTGATTATTTGTGCTACTGCTTCTTTTAGTTGAGGCGTTGCTTCCGCAATCTGCCATAATCCATGGGTATACATATCACCGGGGTTTAACGATTCAGCCGCACTGACAACACCATGAAGTTCACGTTCTTTATCACGGTAAAGAAGATCGGTCAATGCGACGATGGTTGCTGCCGGAATACTTATAGAAGTTCTATAATCGATTG
>DPYI01000045.1 GCA_003545435.1 Patescibacteria group bacterium
TTTTTTTGCAATCGAAAGCCCGAGTCCGAATCCCGGGGCCTTTGTTTTTGCTCGGCTCGTATCGGCTCTATAGAACCGATCGAAAATATGGGGAATATCACCCTTTCCGATCCCGATGCCTTTATCAGTAACGGAAATGAGCGCCCATCCGTTTTTTATATCGGAGTCTATAGTAATAGCGTTGTTCTCTTTTCCATATTTTATTGCATTGTCAAGGAGGATGGTAAAAATATCAGACAATTCCGTACTATCTCCCCGCAGTATTGCATCTCCTACGGTATTGGTGATGGGAATGGACTTGGCTTTTGCCAATGCCTCTACATTGCGGATAGCTTTTTTGACCACGCTTTGTAGGGAAAGCGACATATCCGCTGTTTTTCCGTTTGGTTTTTGATACTGCGCAAGCTGGAGAAGTTCATCGGATAACAACTGGAGTTTATCAACGTCTTTTATGTTTTCCGCGAGGAGTTTTTTTGCCTGGGCAACAGTTAAATGTTTATCCCGTACGTTAACTTCAATCGCGCTTTTGAGAGAGGTAAGGGGGGTTCTGAGTTCATGGGACGCGTCAGTGATAAACTGGTTCTGTTCCTCCATCATTTCCTTAATGGGTTTGAGCGTCATTCCGGCCAGTATGTATCCCAGGCCGCCGGAAAGAACAAGAATTCCGCTGTTGACAATGATAAGCACAAAAAGAAGTCGGTGTTTGGTATCCTCTACCAGATCGGGATCCGTCAGGAGAGGCAATGTTCCGGTCTGGATATGTCCATCCGGAGGAAGAAGTACGCCTTCCTGTAATTGCCGCTCAATCCGAAACCGCTGAGATCTGGCAAACCGTTCCACTTCGCTGATAAGCACGCGGTAGATTACCAAGCTAAATGATATGCTGATCATCATGATAATCAGAAGATACCAGGAAGTGAGTTTGATTCGCGCTGAACGGAACATATATTATTCTCCCAACGAATATCCGAATCCCCGTATCGTATGAATAAGCGGTTTGAGAGTGTGGAAAGGCAGATCGATTTTTTTCCTCAGATTCCGTATTGTTACCTCGACGGTATTAGGGAGAATGTCGGAAGAATAATCCCAAACGTGCGTAATAATTTGTTCTTTGGAAAGCGTACTTTTTGAGTGGCGCATGAAATACTCCAGGAGCGAAAATTCTTTTCCGGAAAGGAGTATTCGGACACCGTTTCGTTGTACCTCAAATGTTTGGGTGTCAAGTGTAAGATCGCCAACGGTGAGAGTTTGGCTTGCCACGTATTTCGGACGCCTGAGAAGCGCCCGGATGCGCGCCACCAGTTCTTCAAATGAAAACGGTTTGGTCAGGTAGTCATCCGCTCCGGTTTCCAGTCCTTCAATTTTATCCTGCGTTTGGCCTTTGGCAGTAAGGATAAGGATGGGGGTGTGGTTTTGGTTTTTCCGAAGCCTGCGGCAGATTTCCAGACCATCCATTCCCGGGAGCATGAGATCAAGAATAATGCAGTCATATTCCTCGGTTGATGATAGATCAAATCCGTCTGTCCCCGTATAGGCAACATCGACAATGTACCGTTCCTGCTCCAGACCCTTTTTTATTGATTGGGCGATCCGGTGTTCATCTTCAACCACGAGTATCTTCATGGCTCGTATTATACACAATGACCTGAAAATCAGCTGAAATCTGTCTCTTACCTATAGGAATCTTGCGTTCTTTTTTCTCTTGTGTATATACTGAATATATGAGGAAAGGTTTCCGCTTTCGTACCTCCTTCGCCGAAGTTGCTACGAAGGCCGAGCAGGGCTTCAGCGGACAAGTCGGAGGAGTTGGTTTAGTGCTTCTTGTGGCATTTGTGGCTATCGTATCGGTCTTCGGGTATAAATTCGGAAAGGAATTCATACGTTCTTCACGCGTATCAACGCTCCAAAAGATGATTCCCGGAACGCAATCTGCAGCCCCGCTTTTCCAGGGTACATTAACGCGGATTTCGGAGGATCTCGGGCTATTTACGACTACTGATTCAGAAGGAATTGAGGGATATACGCCGGTGAACGTGTATTACCAGGCAGGTATTTTTACAAAAGGATCCTACAAAGGGTATGAACGGATTATTGCACTCCGCGAGCCGGTGGGCCCCGGATCACCGGTGGCGTTTATTGTCGCTACCAAAGACAGAAAAACATACATACTGGATGACCCGACAGGAGCAACAAAGCGGTTTCCCGAAACAGACTGGCAGAATCCATTCCAGTACATTGATAAAACAAAGATTTCTAAAGTTGATGAATTAGTGTCCGAACAGCCGGAAACAATCCCTTTGGACAGTTCGTTTGCACTGTATAAAGACAGCATCCTTATCCAGAATGCTCCTTCAGGGACGTACAGCCCGGAGGGGTATGAGGTCTACGAGAACCGGATCCGTACGGATTTTTCTTCCTATGAAAAACTTCCGTTGGATGTTTCTTTGCTGACATTATACGGTGTTATAAACCCGCCCTCGGAAATTCCTGAAGAGTGGGAGGAGGACGCCCGGGTTCAAGCACAACTTCGGGAAAAATACGTAAAAGGAACAACGGAAGTGGTCGTACTTGACAGTACGGGACTACCGTACAGCTATACACTCACCAGACCCCGTGAAATTTCTGACTATGAGGATAAATATAAAAAATATGTTGACGCCTCCGTAAAATTCGAAAAAGAGCGAATCCGTTTTGAAAATAAAGAAATAAAAGAATTGCCGGATTATCCCATGATGCCCAGTCTCCCGAATCTCCGGTTTACAAAAAAGGATGTGAAAGGAGCGGGCGAACTGTTTACTGACTATGACATCGCCGTTCCCTATATCTGCGGAATAGATGTGGATACCCCGATTATTCAAAACATTGCAGATGATGAACTCATTTTATTCGGAACTGCATTCGG
>DPYI01000046.1 GCA_003545435.1 Patescibacteria group bacterium
ATTATAAAACGGCGGGGATTGCTCCCTCTAATTACAGAGAGATTATTGTATGGTTACACCGTCAACAGTTAATTTATCTTTTGCGTCTACACCATACAGATGACTTGCGTCATGGGCTAATGTATAACCTCCCGTGCTATTTTGTACATGTGTGTTTCCGGTGACTACAAAAGTGCTTGGATCAGCGCCAGGAATTAGTCTGCCTTGATACCATGCGTGTGATTTATCTTTTGCAAATTGTGTGTCATAAGCTGTAAACGACTGTCCATAGAGACCCGAACTTTGGGCATACGGAATTTGATATTGCTGTCTGATAGCTACAAATGTTGCTGGGTCGGCACCAGAGAGAAGAGATGTTCCAACAGACCAAGCGGAATAGACATGTACTCCATCGGTGGCGTATGAGGTTCCAGCTGTACCGTCAGAGTATGTGCTGATGAGTCTAAATGTTGACGGATTCGCACCAACAACAACATCACCTCGCCCGTTATAGACATGGTCGCTGGTAACGTACCACTCGCCAACTTTAGTACCAATCGCACCAAGCAGAACTCCTGCGTTAGTGATAGTTTGAATTTGTTCATTGGTGCTTACCGGTGTGGCGACAGATGGATCTGTGGCGGTAATTGTTTTTGCGATATTGATATAGTAAGGACCAACATCACGGCTATTGAATAAGAAAACAACAAAATTTTTAGCACTTAGGGGAATAACCGATCCTGAGCAACCAGCGCCGAGCATATGGAGACCGCCCATAGTATTGTTGGAAACATCCGCAGCTTTTGTTGAAGCAGGAACTTCTACCATCCAAGTATGTGTATTAGCATCGAAATAGTAGCGATGAGCTGGAACAGATGATCCGCTCATAGGCGAACAGAGATCTCTTGCTATAGTAATTTCACGAGTAGGAGAAGAAAATTCGTCAATTGTGATGGCTTCACCGCTACTTCCATTTGGAGCTATCGTAAGTGTCTTCTGAATTGTACCGCCAGCATAATTGTCTTTTGTTGCGGTGCTCTGTACCGTCCAAGTGTTTGGGTACCAAAAAGAAAATCCGAAATTTGAATCAGTGTATTGCTTCATGCCAGGAACTGAAACAGATTGCGAATTGTCAACAGCTTTTGAAATCGTAAACGGTGCGCTATCAAAGTAGGTACTTCGTGCTCCGTTATAATCCTCATAACGGCCTAGACCAATTCTTATTACATATTTTCCTGTGGGAAACGATACCGATTCAGCTGGAACAATATAATTACGGCTACCACCGTAATTAGAAGAAGCTCCTCCATTCAAAGCGACTGATTTATTGATAACATAATAATCCCCACCTTGAGCAGTATTTTTTAGTAAGATATAACCCTGACTATCGACAGCTACCCCTGATGTCGTCTATTTCACTTGATAAGTTCCGCCGGTCGTCCATATTGTACTCGCATTTGGTGACGAGATAGTCACGGAATTTTTTATTGACGGTTCGGGTGAAGTGCTTACATTATTTGTATTTTGTTGAGTTGGCTGAGTTTGAGTATTTGTCTGTTCTTGAGTATCAACAACAGCAGGAGCTTCTGATTTTTTATTTTCATAAACATAAACACCGCCACCTACTACTAACAAGGCAATAATCACTAAAAGCACTGGCACAATAAAACCTTTTTTTGAGTTTTTCATATTCATATTATATTCTTATTTTAATAATTCTTCCATTGGAACGCCTAACGACTTGGCGATTTTTTGAATTGTTTGAGTATGCGAGATAAAAAACGGCGCCTATATAAGGCGCCCTGAATGCCAATAAGTTATTTGTCTTTCTTTTTGAGCTTTTTTTGCGGAGAGAAATCTTTCGGTAGTGTAACAATAATGTAACCGCCGTCAGACGGCGACCTTAGGACATAAAATGGAGTTCCGTCTCGCGGTATAGATTCGCATCCGCCGCGGAAACGATCGCACTGCATTTCATAGAGCGCAATCTCTCCGTCCTGATCAATAACTCGGACGACCTCTGTTTTCGGAGCCGTTACTTCATCGCGTTCTGGCAATACTTCGTAAACATAGCCATTGCCCACTTCAAGATACGCTGGTGTGCCAATATAGTTTTCTATTGTGCCCGCAAACAGCAGCAGAGATGTCAGCAAAACGACTGTACAAACAAAAACTGCGCGATCAACCTTTTTTTCGCAAAACAGCGCAATAGCAGCGGCCGCCAATGCTCCTGTAATTACCACGATCCAACTAAGAGTAGTAGCATCCATAACTCCCTCCTTGTGCTTTTTCTATCTAAATGAGAGCGTAGCAAACGCTTCCACATTTGTCAATGGTGACAATGTGGGATAAGATTGATATATTCAAACCATGAAAACTCTTAGTTATCGTATAATTATTGAGCCCGATGGAAAAAGGGCGTTTCATGGATATGTTCCTGCACTACAAGGTTGTCATACTTGGGGCAAAACTGTTGAAGAAACTCGTGAACACTTGCGAGACGCTATTAATGTTTATTTAAAAAGCTTAGTTGATGACGGTGAGGTAATTCCGGAAGACAAGGGTGTTGAAATGATTGAGACAGTAACTTTTGCGCCGAGGAATAAAGAATTGGTTTATGCCTAAATTAAAACCGCTTAAACCAAGAGAGCTTATCCGAGTACTGCACGAACTCGGATTTTTTGAACATCGCCAAAAAAGCACTTCTCACCTGGTTATGAAACATACTGATGGCCGGAGGACTGTCGTTTCCATGCATGGCGGCAAAGATATTCCAATTGGGACACTTCGTGGAATTTTACATGATATTCAAATAAAGCCGGGTGAATTATTGGGATTACTAAAAAAATAAGCGTGAAACTATTAATCTTTGGTGATGTGTTCGGAAAATTGGGGCGGGAGGGGGTGAAACGGATATTGCCGAAGTGGCGGGAGAAGTTTTCTCCGGACGCGGTGATTGCAAATGTTGAAAACATCGCGCACGGAAAAGGAATCGGGATGAAACAGATTCAGGAATTGAAAGATGCCGGCGTTGATATTTTTACCGGAGGAAATCATTCGCTGGAAGGAAAAGATTTCGCCGAAGTTTTAAACGACGAAACACTTCCGATTTTGCGTCCGGCAAATATGGGGGAGGGGATTCCGGGGCACGGAGTGTTGACTTATGAAACAAAAAACGGAGAAAGGCTTCTTGTAATCAACCTTATCGGCCGAGTATTTATGAAACCTGCCTCGCGGCAAGGCGGGCAAGAATATGGCTCCCCTTTTGACGCCGTTGATAAAATTTTAGAAGAATATGGCCCGCCCGCCGGCGAGGCAGGCAATTCAACTCCGTACAAAATTTTGGATTGGCACGCAGATGCCACCTCCGAAAAATCGGTAATGGGCTGGTATTTGGACGGCCGGGTTTCCGCGGTTTTCGGAACGCATTCGCACGTGCCGACGGCGGACGCCAAAATTTTGCCGAAAGGCACCGCTTACATTTCGGACGTTGGAATGGTGGGCCCTTATCATTCTATAATCGGAGTGGAAATTGAACCGGCATTTGAGCGGTTTAAAAAACAAACGAAAAACACCATACAACCCGTTGAGGCAGGACCAATTGAGGTGAATGGGCTTTATTTGGAATTGGAGTCGGGCCGAGCCGCCTCCGCCAAAGCTTCGGCGGCCAAGGCTGTGGATATTCAGCATTTGCGCGAAATCATTCCGTAGGATAAAATAGGACAATGAACAAGTCACAATTAGCAGAACAGGTTTACGAAATGCACACCAAAAAGGGTGTGGACGTTTCAAAAAAGCACGCCGACGAGGTCGTTGATTTTGTCTTTGACACTATCACCGGCGCTCTTAAAAAGGGCGAGGAAGTCTCAATCTCCGGTTTCGGCGTTTTTTTGGTGAAATCCAGAAAGGCCCGCACCGCGCGCAACCCTCGCACCGGCGAGATGGTCCAAGTTCCAGCCACGACCGTACCGCGCTTTCGCGCAGGAAAAGCTCTGAAAGAAGCAGTGAAATAAGCTTCACAATAGCGGACAAAACCAAACCCTGTTGCCAAATGACAGGGTTTGTGCTAGTCTTGTGCTAGAAAAGGGTTTAAGGTGTTGCAACAAGAAACTCCACCCGATCAGGCGCAAAAACCAAAGAAATGGCTATCACCATTAGGCGGGTTGATATACGGCGGCATAATACTCTTTGCGTTGTTGGTGCTGTATAAATTTTGCTCATGGATTTTGAAAGATTTTCTTGACGCCACCGAGTGGCTTCGTTTTTTGATAAATAGATTTTTGTTGACCGCACTGACATCTGTGCCGCGGCTACAAGAATTCGCAAGTTCTATAGTTTCTTTGATTTTAATTTTGCCTTTTGTCTGGCTGCTCGGGCACGTAGAGGTGTCCGCCATTCTTAAAAAAATCCATTTTTGGTGGATTGAGAAAAAAACCGGACTGAAATTTTTGTGCTGCGTGACCATGAAAAATTCCGATTCTTTTCCGGGAAAATATGCCATCGGGTGCGTTACCAGAATTTATAGACACAAAGAAAAAACTTGTTGTGCCGTCTGCTTCCCGAATCTCGGCGGTTTTATAACTTTAATTGATGTGCCGATAGAAGATGTGGTGTACAACGACCGCAGTCCGGCGGAAGTGATTTTGGCTGGCTTTACTGGTGGGGCACTGATATCCGGAGTGCGGATAGAAATTTATAACTACGAAGAAATAGGCTCTAGGCCGCTACCGCAATAGCGGCTTTTATTTTGTGGAATTATACTCGGAAACTCGGAAGTATTTTAGTCAGAATTTGTGATTTTTGCGGTCAATTTACCCCTTCACGCACCCCTTCACTCGCCCTATGCCTGAATGAAGGGGTAGCGAGGACGATTTGGCCAATCACTATGGGGCTTTCCTGATTTTGACGCTTTCAATTTCTTACCCCGACTTCACTCCGCTACGCCCCCATTCCACGCTTGTGCTGTTTCCCACAATATCCGCCTCCGGCGGATTGGCTCGCCGCCCTGCTGGTCGGCTCGCAGAACATGCCGGAATTCCTCCCCCCAACCCCTCCTTCCGGCTCGTTCTCACGGGGACGGATGGAATTTTTGGCGGCGTTATTATTTAAATATCCCTCAATATGAGCGCAGTTGCAATCCTTCAAAACTGTCAAAACCTCTGTCATTGGTAATCAAAATTGCTCCGTGAGTTTTTGCTGTTGCGCCAATAAGCAAGTCGTCAATTTCAATATTCAATCCTTTTTCATGAATGGCTTTTTCTGTTTGACCTGCCTCTTCAGCTTCTTTTTCTCCAAACGCCAAAACTTCGAGCGTCTTCCTTAATTCCTCAAATTTTTGTATTTTTGCTTGATTCTGTTCTTTCCCTCGCAGAATCTCAAACAGCGCCACTGAAGAGATGGCGGTTATTGTAAGTGGGGCATCTTTAATTTCTTCATAGACTAGCACGGCGTTATCCTTACCGTTCAAGAGCTCAATGATGAAATTAGTATCCAAACAGTATTTTGTTCTTTCTTGCGAAGTCATCATTGAATCGTTTCTTAAAGAGTTTTAGATCCTCTTTCATAGACTCCGCTTCTTCATCGGTTAGAATACCAATAAACCCATTGTCAAAAGTTTTTGCGGTCGAAGGTAGAGAGGGTCTAGGAAATTCAATATAAACTGAAGGCCATACGCTTGTTCTAGAAGAAGTGTCCTCATACTCGGAAATCATTTCCGATGGGAAACGTAAACTGCCTGGCATTATATTCGCGGGTGCAGTTGTTGTATATTCGTTAGCCATATTATTTTTTGACCCACGACTGAGACTCAAAATTGAGATCAATCGAAGGCTGATTATTCTTAATAGTTTTCTGGACTTTACCAGAGAAAGTAAACTGGTAGGAAGTGTCTGAAGTTTCTAGATATGCCCCCGGGCGCTCAAAGTCTGCTGAATCTTTTCCGGCAAGAAGTTCGTTTGGATGAAACGGCTGACCAAGTTTCATCTCATCAGCATAAATGTCGTATAGCTCACGCATAGTTTTATCAACTCCATTGGTCGCCTTTTCAATTTTAAGCCCTAATTCCGTTGCTTCATCTCGGTCAATCGGATAAGCGTGAATAGTAATGTCGCCTGTCATTTCTTTAACAATTTTCTTGATTTTTTCGTCATTTTTATCCATGTGCAACCAAAGCAAGCGCTCAGAAACCATTTTTGCCATTCTATAAGCACGATATGCATTGCCAATTGACAACGGATGGAGCTTTTCCACAAGTAACTTATATGAATCAATCATCTGATCCTCTTTCACTCCTGCCTTTTCTTTTGCAAATAGAAGATACGAATTCAAATCTTCCACGCTCACCGGAAGCCTCTGCTGTGGGTTTGACGGGTTCTGCGGATTGAATGGATGATCTGTGGTCGGATCAACAGGAGTTAATTCACCAAGCTTGCCCATTACAATTGTGTCTGCCCCCATGCATATAAGTGTTCCCGCGCTATGTGCCTTGTAAGAAACAAGTATTTCAAATTCATCACAATGGTTACGAATTAATTTGACAATACGAATCGGCGCAAGCATATCTCCTCCACTGGTGTATAGAAAAAGACTGATTTTTTTTACTTTACCGATGGCATCAAGATGGTTGCCCAAGAGTGGGATTATGTCATTTGCAATTTTGGTAGCAAAAGGAGCCCTATCGCTGGTGGCGTAGGTTATAACACGCGAATTTCGCTCTGTTTCAAGCTTTTTGATTAAATCTGTTTTAGTCATAATTCCTCAATGTTATGATAACAATTATTGCTATCTTGGGCAACACTTTTAGTTTTACTCTTCTACAAAATAATCTGAGTCAATTTTCTTTACTTCATAACTAATTACTCCCGATACACCAACATTATTTTCAATCATTAGTTGAGATAACATCTCGCCATCAATTAAGATTACTTTGTGGGTTATGGTTTTGACATATTCTAAAGCATCCTTTGTAAATCCTGAAGTTGTGATGAATACACCTTTGTTTGCTTTTTGTCCAACCAAACTACCAACAAAATTTCTTATCTCTTTTGAGCCCACAACATTTTCCCAGCGTTTCGCTTGAATATAAATGACATCAAGACCAAGCTTATCCTCTTTGATTATTCCATCAATTCCGCCGTCCCCACTTTGTCCGATTGCTTTTCCGGCATCTTTTAATGAACCGCCATATCCCATTTTCAAGAGAAGCTCGACGACAAGTTGTTCAAAGAAGCGTGGAGAAACTTTTTTCACTGATTCAATCAACTCCTGCGCTAAATCTCGTTTGATTTTTTGATACCCATACTCGAGGAGTTCTTGCGGTGTTTGAGATGAATCCTCTTGTATTACTTGCTCCTGTTCTTCTTCGTCGTCTTTTTTCTTCCTAAACTCATTGAATCCCGAAAATTGCTGTAAGAATTTTATATTGATTTCTGTGGGCGAGTTTGCCAACGTTTTCAGCCCCTCTTCTGTAATTCGAAAGTGTGATCTGCGAGTATCTTCCAGCAATCCCGCTTTCTTTAAATACGTTCTTGCCCAACCAACACGATTATCTATAATGTATGAACGTCCGCTCGGCAAAACTTCTTTTGTCTGCTCTTCGGAAAGTTTAAATAAATCAGAGATGGAATCAATCGCCTCTCTGATTGAATGCTCTTTTTTATCTTCCGTGAGTTTGAGGAGTGGTAACATTATTGTTTGGTAGTCGGGTATGGTCATAGCATTTAATCACTTAGCTCATCCAAGCTAACGCCTAGGGCTTTCGCAATTTTTTTTAGAGTATCAAGTGTTGGATTTTGATTTTTGCCCGCCTCAATCTTAACAATCGTATTATTTGCCACATCGGAGAGGCGGGCTAGCTTTTCTTGCGAAAGCCCCTTGTCTTCTCTCATTTTCCTCAAATTTATGGATATGTTTGACATATAGTACCGTAGTAGTAGAATTGAAGTATCAGCACAGCTTACTTAATATCATGATACTAGAAAATTTGAGAAAAGACAATGCGAAAGGGAGTTCCTTAAACTTTTC
>DPYI01000037.1 GCA_003545435.1 Patescibacteria group bacterium
GCGGGCAAAGAGAAACGATTGATTCTTCTTTAAAACTTCTTGAACAGTCACAGAGGATAATAAGCGTCACAATCCCTGTTGAAATGGATAACGGATACGTACGGATTTTTCAAGGCTATCGAGTACAGCACAACAACTTTCTAGGCCCCTACAAAGGCGGAATACGGTTCCATCCTCACGTGTCTCTGGATGAAGTCAAAGCGCTTTCTTTCTGGATGATGATAAAGTGTGCGGTTGCGGATCTTCCTATGGGGGGCGGGAAGGGCGGGGTGATTGTGGATCCGAAAACGCTCTCCGAAGGAGAATTGGAGAGATTAAGCAGGGGGTATGTGCGGGCGATTGCAGATTGCATCGGGCCTGATAAGGATGTACCGGCGCCGGATGTGAATACCAATGGGATTATCATGGGGTGGATGGTAGATGAATACATCAGAATTCAGAATTCAGAATTCAGAATTCAGAATGAAAAGGAAAAGAAAAAGGAATACTTATCATCAACCTTTACCGGAAAGCTCATCAAAGACGGAGGAAGCGAAGGGAGGGATGAGGCGACGGGGTTGGGGGGGCTGTATGTTTTGCGAGCAATACTTGCAAAACAACAATTCAGAATTCAGAATTCAGAATTTAGAATGAAAAAACCATTGACGGTTGCGGTGCAGGGTTTCGGGAACGTTGGATATAACATAGCCAAATTTCTTCATGACAACAACTTTACGATTATTGCGGTGTCGGACAGCAAAGGCGGGGTGTATGTACCTGAAGGGTTGGATCCTGTTCAAACACTAGCCTGCAAGAAGAAAACCGGAAATCTCGCCGGATGTTATTGCAAAGGATCGGTGTGTGACGTGCGGTACGGGAAGCCGATTACGAACGAAGCGCTGCTGGAGCTTCCTGTGGATATCCTGGTTCCTTCGGCCCTGGAAAGCGTGATCACCAAAGACAATGCGCAAAAAATAAAGGCGAAGATTATTCTTGAAATGGCCAACGGCCCCACGACTCCGGAAGCGGATGAGATTCTTTTTGCGCGCGGTATACCGGTCATCCCTGATATTTTGAGCAACTCCGGAGGGGTCACGGTTTCCTGTTTTGAGTGGGAGCAGAATAGGAAGGGAGAACATTGGAGCAAGGAAAAAGTAAATGGAAAATTGAAAATGAAAATGGAAAAAGCAACAAGTGATGTGTTGGATACCTCGCAGAAGCTCGGTACCAGCCTTCGGACCGCTGCGTTTGTGGTAGCACTTCAAAGAATATTGAAGAAAATCCAAGTATAGCTTTTTTGTGTACACAGTATGGTGTATGATAAAACCACATGGCGTCTCCATCAGTTGCTCAATCAGCGAAAACCAAGAACGTTCCAATTGAGCCCAGCCAGATGATACCTCCGAAACAACCATTTCCGGTATGGGTCATTTTTCTTCTCCTTTTTCTTGTATCCATCATTGTGGGAATGGGGACATACATCGGATTTCAGCAGGGGATGTTTCGGAAAAAAACCACGATTGTCACTCCGACGAATTCGCCAACACCGATATCTACTACCATGATAACTCCGGGGGCGGATTGGAAAACGTTCCGCGATGAGAAAGCAGGATTGACCCTGAAATATCCTCCAACAGTTTTGCTCAATGGTGACGGAAAAGGTAGAGCGCAGCCGATCCTTTCCGTTTCTGTTGAATCAGTAGACAGTATCCCCGAAGAACTCCCCCTTAGTAAGGGGCGAAAGGAGGCTTTAGCTGATAAGGAAGCTTTAGAAAAAGGTGTTGCCCAAACAATCGGTGATTTTGCAGCCTCGGATGCCTTGGTGCGTATCGGCAACACGTATAACGGACGTTTAACGAGCACGCTATCCCGATTTGAGGTGTGCAGTGTTATTTTTTCCCGATCGCTCGTTTTTTACCCGGATACTTATCGGGTTATTATTGGTTTAAGCGGGAACAATGAACACATCATGTCGGACATGCCGGAGTTTTTTACGACTGACACGGCAAATTGCTCTGATCAAAACGTATGGAATCGGGATATGATGGGAACGTTTATCCCAACTCTTGCCAAAGGTCAGGGGAAAGGAGCAGGGCAGGAGTGGTACGATACGTTTACGGCAATTGTCAAAACAATTACGTTGAACTCGCCAATACAGAATACCGCTTCAAGTTCACCAAGCACTACGCCATCCTCTCTGTGTGAAGTGTCCGACAGCGCATTTTGCAATGCATTAACGGATATTAAAAGTGCAATGGAAGGAAAGAATTACACCGGAATTAACACATACGAGACCATAACCAGCGTTATCTGTGATCCCGAAGGTATGGCTATTGCCATCTGTGAGGGTTCAGCCAAAGGGGTCGTAAAAGAAGGCTACAGCATGGGGTATAACCAAAGCGAGGGGACTATACAGACCAAAGATCAGCATCTTGCATCGATTGCTTCCTATGTTACCCAGAATGGGCCCTTTATCTATAAAGGAAGCTTGCAGTCAGGGGATAAAGGTATGATTGTGTCCCTGACCGCAGATGCCTCAAAGTTGTTTGTTTTATATATGAAGCGCATTGACAGCTCCTGGCGTATTACGACGGTCCTGGTTGGGGGCGCGTGGGGAGATGAGGAGTTCATTAACCTCAAACCAACACTTCTTGATAGAGTGCAGTAGAATTAGCTTCACAAGGCCTGTCCTTGTGAAGCTGGATTTTTTCCATAGCCCATAGTTGACAAATCTCTCTCTCTTTTATAATTCCTCTTTAATAGATAAAAAAAGGAGGGGATATGGGAGGAAAGAAAAAAGAAATTCAAGAAAATGGCAATATGCCGGATCTCGGAGTTAACTGGACTGCCATACGGGCGCTGGAACACAATATTGATCCTCAGCAAGAAGGGGAAAGCAATGCCGATTTCCGCCTGCGGGTTTCCGGAGAGCTTCGAGGGAAAAGACGTATTATTGAAGCACATGAAGCATATCAGAACGCACTCTTCGATTCCGGTAATGAGATGCTGGAATACGGTCTTTTGGGCGCAGTTTCTCAATTGCTTGGCGGGGAACAATATTCACGAGATCCTGTTGAACAGGTCGGCGATGATATTACAGTAGGCATATTTTCACAAGCGCCGCAACATAAAGACCCCTTTGCCGCCATTCTTCTTCTTTCTTTAATGGGTAAGTAAGAAGATACAGCTACAGCCTTTGTTTTACTGGATTTTTTCCTCTTGACAACATACGACATACAACATACAATTATCTTGTATGATACGGACACAGGTCTATTTACCGGATGAGCTGCATCATCAATTGGTCTTTGCGGCTCAGCAAAGAGGGGTGCGGTATGCCGAATTGATCCGTGAAGGCGTTGCGCGTGTCCTTTCGAATGACCAATACAGCCCTGACAAAAAAGCAAAAAAAATGAGCTTCATAGGTGCAGGGGCAAAAGGGGGAGATGCAAAACTTTCTTCGCACATTGATGCAATCATATATGAATAAGCCGCTGCGTTTTTTGATGGATTCTGATTTTCTGATTGCTCTATATAAGCCGGATGACGGTAATCATGAAAAGGCAAAATCCATATTTACCCGCCTTATGGAAATGGACGTTTCAGTATGTCTTTCATCTGTTGTGCTTGCAGAATCGACAACTGTCATAAGTTATAAACTCGGCATGCCCGAAGCGAAGCGGTTTTACACAATGGTCCGGGACATGGCAGACGGAATTGTTTTTGTTGATGAAAAAGCATCAGAGCGGGGTTGGCGCGTATTTTTTTCTCAAAAAAAGAAAGGCACATCGTATGTGGATTGCGTCAACATCGCGCTTGCAGAGCTTTATGCATTTGCCGGCATTCTTTCTTTTGATACGTTTTATCCGTCGGCATTCCGGCGATACATGGAAGATGCACGGAAAATTTGACAAATGCAGGAATAGTCGCGTAAAATAGCCCTAACTTATGCCGCGGACACGAAAAGACCCAACGGTTTCAGAAAAAAATACCAAGACGGATATCCTTTCTGCGTACCATGCGCTCCTGTCGGAAATCAATGCAGGATCCGATGAACCGTTCCATACTCCGGAAGAAGATGCGGTGATTGACACAGCAACGAAAGAAACCGTCGAAAAGCTGACGTCGGATTTATCCAACCTCAAACTAACCCTTAATAAAACCATTACCGATTTGACAGAACGGTTGACCGGTGAGGCGGAACGTTTTGCGACGATCCAAAGAGCGATAGATATCGCTCAAAAAGATGTGTTACATATTCAGAAGATAAAGATTACCGCAGTGACACTCCAGCGGATGATAGAGCTTCAAAAAGAGAAAGAAGCATTGTTTGAAAAAGAGATGGCGGAAAAACAAAGGACATGGGACGAAGAACAGCGGATCTATGAGGAATCAGCAAAACGCGGCCGGACGCGGGGAGAAGAGGAATACCGGTATGAGCAGGAGCTTTTGAAAAAACGGGACGCGGACGAGCGGACAGAGGAAAAACTGGAACGGGAACGGCAGAATGCCCAGGAAAAAGAGGCAAAAATGCAGATGATAAAAGAATTGGAGGATCTGCGTAAAAAAACCGTCGGGTTTCCGGTTGAGACAGAAAAAGCGGTGAAAGAAGCTGTCGGCAAAGCATTAACGGAAACAAGAAAAGATTTTGAAACAGAAAAGCAGTTTACTGCGTCCCAGCATGAGTCAGGGATGACGGTTGCCAAACTGAAAATCGATACATTGGAACAAACCGTAAAATCGCAATTAGCGGAAATTACCAGACTCCGAACTCAGTTTGAGGAAGCCACGCGCCAGGTCAAAGACATCGCAGTGGCGGTGATTGAAGGCAAAAAAGAACCGGCTCCCCAAAAGACTGCAAATTAGCTTCGTGAGTCCGTCGGCTGGCGGACGGGCCGTGTGAAGCTAAAAAAACCTAAGAGGTTTATCCGTGATATGTATCCGTAATACCATATTTTGACAAAATGGTGCTTAAGCACCAAAAAGTCAAGGAGCCCTTTTTTCAATCTTAGTGTAAATCAATCGATTCATTTACACTAAACCCTGGAGCCGGCCGGATGCGCCGGAAGCCTTTTGAAGGTATCCCATAGGCGTATTGTGTCACGAATAATTGTAACGGAACTAGGCATAGTTGACAAATCTCTCTCTTATAATCCCTCGTATTATTATAGCCTCTATATACAAGGAGGGATTATGTTGGGGAAATTAAAGGAATTCCTTGGCGGGTGTGGGCAGAAAGGCAAAGAGCCCATTGAAACCATTCTACAAGATTCACAATTGATCGTGGAAGAAATAATTAAAATTTCGCGTGATGCTTATGCATCAAGCGTTGCCGAGAGAGAAAGATATATGAAGGCAACCGCACGACTCGGGGTTGCAGATAAGATTATTCCTTTACCTGGAGTCTCAGAGTGGGGAAATGTTGGGACTAAAATTTTACTTAACGAAAGCGAGAGGGCTGACTTTTTTAAGGAAGTCTGTGCAATTGAAGATGAAGAAGGGGTGTAGTTTTTTACTCCTTTACATATTTACACACCTTGATGCTTTGATATACCCTTCACAATCTGAATTGTTACGGGTATACCAGCATCACGGCTTCTTTTTTGAAAAAAAAGGTCTACACGTCTCCCGGCTTTTTGTTTTCTTATCAGGGGAAGGGTAGCGACTCCATCAGTTTTTTAACCGGAGTTTTTTAGATTAGAAGACGAAAGGTTGCGCGATTTCCGGAGATGCAGTATAGTAGGAACACTATGAAACGATCTGCATCCGTATCCGTATATGAATATCACGTCCCGATTTCCGTTACCTCTCTTTCCGATGGCGGTTTTCTCGCTCGGTGTACAAAACTTCAGGGGTGTTTAGCAGAAGGAGCATCTCTCTCCGATGCGGTATCAAATTGTTTGAATGTGGCAAAACATTTAATTGATCTCCGGCGGGAAGAAGGGATGACAATACCGCTTTCAAAAAAAGCGTATACCGGCAGTATGCGTACTTTTGTATTTTCTCTTCCGCTTCCGTACCAATTTTCCTGAAATCCGGAGTTTTTATGCCGAAACAGCCAGTTCTTACATTTCGTGAACTGGTGCATATACTGAAAGCACATGGTTTTCTTTTTCGCCGGCAGGCAAAAGGAAGTCATGAAATCTGGTTTTGTCCGCAATCACAACGGTTTGTCACTATTCCTCATCATAGCGGGAAGACGATAAAAAAGGGCACACTTCACGCTATCATGAAAGACTCGGGGCTTTCGAAGGATGTATTTAGAGGAAGATAAAGATGTAATAGATAGTAAATTGAAAATGTCCTCCGGGCGCGCCGGAATCCTTTCGAAGGTATCCCATAGTTGACAAATCTCTCTCTCTCTCTCTTATAATCACCCGTATTATTGTTATCTGTTAATAACAAAGGGGGATATGCTTGTGAAATTAAAGGAATTATTTTCCAGAAGTCAACATAGGGGATTGGCTGGTGCACATAAGGGAGCCGAACCCCTTTCACCGTGGCAAATACATGAGCAGTTTTCCTGCATACAACACGATGCTGATATTAGCAGGGAAGAGTTGCTTCGAATAAGGAACGGGCTTCATGTTCATGATTCGTCACAAGTAGTAAATTTATTATTAGATATAGATGAATGCCCGCACCGCGTCCAGAGTCCTTATAGAGGCAGTTTTGGTGATCAGACCTTGTTTGATTGCAGTCATCCTGACAGAAAAGCTGTTAATGCGCAGTATGGTTCGTGTGATGTGTTAGATACAGTTTGTCCTCCGGTGCAAAATGATGGGGCAGAAGCGATTCTGCCGGAGCATAAATCTTAAAGAACCTATACGCAGAAAGGAGACAGTATGGTGAACATAGAAAATAAACCAATAATGATGGAGTTGCCAAAGGAGTTAAAAGATCAGTTTCCAAATGAAGTATTAGTGCAAACCCATCCAAACACGCCGGAAGGGTATCGATTTTTGACGAACATTGGTCCTGGCGGAGAGCAGTATCTTGAAAACTACCGTGCTTGCCCCGATAGATTTGTCATACTAGGAGAAGCATTCGATGATAAAGGAAGGATTATTGAAGGCGATGTTGCTGTTTTTGTCCGAAAAAGCTAAGGCCTGCCTGCCCTCCTAACGGCGGGTAAACCGGCAGGCAGGTTTGTGATCGTAGATGGAGCGTTAGGAAGCTTTGGGAAAAATTTAGTTTTTATTCCTTTACGAATTTTGAGGCGAGGGTGACGGCCTGATTTTTGAAAAATTCTTGAAGTTGCTCAAGGCTGAGTTTTTTCTTCATAATAGGCAGGGCATCAATTTCTGTTATCCTGTAAAGCAGCGAGGAAAGATACAGAGGCTCTAGCTCGATTTTGAACTTATGTTCAACTCCGTGCATTAAATCCCAGAATGTGTATTTTTTTAGAATAAAATAGAGATCGACATAATCTTTCGCGGCACAACGCTGACTGATAGAGAGCAGTTTATTGACAGCAATATCAGTAAAGCTGTCTACCTGTAATCCATTGATACTATTGGGGTTTTCCAATTGATCAAAGTCATAAAAAACGTAATCTATCTTCAGCGGTTTTTGATGAGGGATACTGATTTCATACGTAATCCTATCCTGTACGCGTGCGTGTGTTGATGACGCGTGGAATTTTTTGATAACTGAAGCCATTATAGACAATAGACGTTGCTCATCAAGCTGACGCCGTGAAAAAAGATCAATATCTTCGGACAGGCGATGATCGAGGTAACAGGCAGAAAGGGCGGTACCGCCGGTCAGGTAGAATTGCTGTAGAAAATCAGGATACCCCCTGAGGGCATCAAGAAATTTCAGTTGTTCTTTTGTAAAGAAGTGTTTAACTATTTGCCCCATAGTAGGTATTGAAAAAGGCGCCTCCGCAAGGGGTCAAGATCAAGGGAACTCCAGTATTTTTTTACGAGCGATAGGGAAATCTTTTTTCTTCCCGGGCCGTAATTTATCATGTGCTCCACGAGATGTTTTCGCCCCCAGGCGGATTTTTTCAGGTCTTTTTCGCGGTAGTCCCAGAGATGCATGACCCTTATTCTACCCGCACTTGACAGGGTTTGCAAACTTCCTGTACAATGGCTTCTAGCTCCAAGCGGGAGCACTCTTTTTTGTTCGTTTGTTGATCCCTCGCAACATACGTTGCCCGGGATCCATCTTTCTAAGCTATTCCGAGATGACTCGGAATAAGCAAGAGATCCGGAGTTTCCAGAAGAAACGAGCAAAGAATACCCATTCATGAAAACACAGTACCAATATACTCAAAACGCCTTAGGCGATATTTTGCGTGTTTGGAAATGACTGTGATTCATGGGTGTGTGCCCCGCGCAAGCGGGGTTTTTTGATGGCGACTTGCTGATCCGCCTCAGGGCGGAGAAGCTAGACGCCGATCAATCCTCCGGAGCGCTCTTTGCGCCGTCTACGAAAAGTAGGGAACAGGCGCAAAGGAAGCGAAAGGAGGATGATAGCATGAGCAAGGGAAGTGTTTTTCGGGATGATGAGCAGTTTTGCACATTTTTATAAGACGTAGAGGACTTATACGACCAAAAAAGGAGAAGTTGGGCCCGAAGTTTACCTGGTTGAACGCTTCAGGCGTTTAGCCCGCAAGGGCCGTTAGCTTAGCTGGAAGAGCGCAGCATTTGCAATGCTGAGGTCGGGAGTTCGAATCTCCCACGGTCCACTAAAGAACGGCCTCATGCGGGCCAATGAAGACCCGCCAGAGGCGGGCAGGGTCCGGGTCGACTCCCCCCGGGTCCACATGCACTTGCTGAGCCGAAGGCGAAGCTTAGTGCTGTGGATGCCGCGTAGTCGCGGCGCCACCATCACAAATGATGTATGATTTAAGATTTATGATTTACGAATACGAGATCATAATTCCTAAATCGTATACTTGCATTGCTCTTTAACATCACCAATAGTGTCT
This sequence comes from Patescibacteria group bacterium, assembly GCA_003545435.1. Taxonomy (GTDB): domain Bacteria; phylum Patescibacteriota; class Microgenomatia; order UBA10105; family UBA927; genus UBA10108. The sequence goes on from DPYI01000037.1 coordinate 8,918, forward strand.
CCATTTATATAGGAAAACATGGAGACACGGGTTTTTTGATGACTGCTTAACGATCCGCCAGCTGGCGGAGAGTTTAGCAGTCGATCAATCCTCCGAATCCGTCAGCTGACGGAGAAGGAGGATGAATGAGTAGTTGCATCGTAAGGGGTAATCCACCCTACGCTCCGCTAATGGCGGAGCTTCGGGTGGCAAGTCCACGTTTCTATTAGAAAGAAATGTGGATGCCATTTGAACGTAGGGTGTCCCTCGAAGTCCCGCGGCGCCTTTAGCGAAGTGGGACGAAGTGGGGCGCTTCCTCTTATGAAGCACAATTCGTTGGGTAATAAATGCTGTTAAAAAGAACAGGGGAAACTAAACATATCGTTTAGATCCTTTGTTCTCCGCAAGAATTAAAGCTGATAATGGATGCCTAGGGCATGTTTGCCGAGGAAGGACGCATATGGTAGCGATATTCGTCGGGGAGGAGCCATACTCCGTATGATCCGGCGGTTTCCGAATGGAGAAATCCCTTTATCCTAAAGATAAAGACTGTATTATAAATACGGTTCGCACCATGATTATAAAATTTATAACTGTTATAAAAATTATAATTAGGGTGCGGACTGGAATAGTAATACAGAGGGCACCACCTGAACTGAAACATCTCAGTAGGGTGAGGAAAATAAATCAATTGAGATTCCGCAAGTAGCGGCGAGCGAAAACGGAAAAGTCTAAACTTGTGCATAGCACAAGAAAATTCGAAATTCGAATATCGAAATCCGAAACAAATTCAAATGTTTAAATATTAAAATTTTTTGAATTTATATATTGTTTCTGATTTCGTATTTCGTGCTTAGGATTTTCTCATGCTGTGCATGAGTGTTGCAGGGCTTCTGATATGGGATGTGAACTTATGATAAAAGAACGCCTTGGAATAGGCGGCCAAAGAACGTGAAAGCCGTGTATTTGAAATTATAGTTCCCCCTAAGGAGTTCCTAAGTACCATGGGACACGAAGGTCCTGTGGGAATCCGGGTCCACCACGATCCAAGACTAAATACAACCATGCACCGATAGTGAACGAGTACCGTNNGGAATGAAATAGTACCTGAAATTATCAGCTAACAAACAGCGAGAGCTTGTGCGTGGCACAAGAATTTTCAATTTTAAATTTTCAATTTTCAATAGTTCCGCCTGTGGCGGAATTAAGTTTGAGATTTCAAATTTGTAGTTTCTTTGAAAATTGTGATTTGATATTTGGAATTTCTCGTGCTGCGCATGAGTAATCGCGTGCCTATTGAAGAATGAACCGGTGAGTTACCGTGCAAAGCAAGCCTAATCACGTTTCAACGTGTGGAGGCGCAGTGAAAGCGAGGCCTAATCGGCCGACATAGTTTTGAACGGTAGACCCGAAACCAGGTGAGCTAACCATGAGCAGGGTGAACCCCGATGAAAATCGGGGGAAGGCCCGAACTCGTCAATGTTGCAAAATTGTGAGATGACTTGTGGTTAGGGGTAATATGCCTATCGAACCTGGAGATAGCTGGTTCTCCCCGAAATATATTTTGGTATAGCGGTGAGTCATGCGGCGAAGGGGTAGAGCACTGAATGATTTGCGTTTCCTTACGGGAATTCTTATCAATCAAACTCCGAATACTTTCGTCGTTATCTCACTAGTCAGACGTGCGGGGCTAAGCTCGTGCGTCAAAAGGGAAACAACCCAGACTCTCATCTAAGGTCTCTAAACAATACTCAGTGGTTAAGGAAGTCGTGATTTTAAGACACCCAGGAAGTTGGCTCAGAAGCAGCCATCTTTTAAAGAACGCGTAACAGCGCACTGGATGAAAGTCGCGGCGCCGAAAATGAACGAGGCTCAAGTATTGTACCGAAGATAGAGGGGGGTACCGTCCGGTACCCCCGGTAGGGGAGCGTTCTTATTGCGGTGAAGGTCACCTCGTAAGGGGGGCTGGAGCGATAAGAAGTGAGAATGCCGGTATGAGTAGCGTTTGGAAGTGAGAATCTTCCATGCCGAATGCGCAAGGTTTCCGAAGCAACGTTCGTCGACTTCGGGTTAGTCGGATCTAAGGCGAGGCCGTCAATTGGCGGCGTAGCTCGATGTATAAACGGTTTATATTCCGTTACTATAATGTGTCGATTAAGACTCAAAGGGGTGACAATGGAGGATTTGTCTGTGCCCCGCAACCGCGGGGTCTAAGCGTCAAGACAGTGAAGATTGGGAAATCCGTTTTCATGTTTAATCGAGGCGTAGGGAAGTCCAAGGGGAAACCTGCGGGCAATACAGATCGTTTTCTATTCGAGAAAAGTCTCGTTGAGGAGCACATGATATCCGTACCGCAAACCGACACTGGTGCGCTGGTAGAGAATACTAAGGCAAGCGGGCGACAGCAGTTTAAGGAACTCGGCAACAAAAACTAGGCGTAACCTTTGGGAGATGCCTTGCCCCGACGTAACGTCGGGGTCTCAGTAAACGACACTATGCAACTGTTTAACTAAAACACAGGTCTCTGCGAAGCCGAAAGGCAACGTATAGGGGCTGACACCTGCCCAGTGCCGGTAAGTTAAAAATGGTTGGTGACCTTCGAAAGTTGGAAGCTAGCTTTTTAAGCTCCGGTGAACGGCAGCAGTAACTA
>DPYI01000030.1 GCA_003545435.1 Patescibacteria group bacterium
TTTCTGGACATTGAAAAACGAATGCGTACTAGAGGTTATTGATAACTGGTTTTCTATACATAGGTTAAACCTATGTATGTAGTGAAAAAGGAAAGGAAAAAAAGGAAGAAAAAGAGGCACGCGAAATAGAAGAAATCCGCAAACGCCGCTGGGTAAAATAGGCTTCTAATCCAAAGCCTCGCTTTGGATTAGAAAATGCTTACAAAATAAGGATATTTTCTTTGTTTCCCATAAAACGCCTTATAAAGTTTTAATGTTGGGTACTCATCCAAGGGGAGTCCTTGGATTGAATAAGAGAAATAGAGATTTTCCTGCTATAATGAAAGGGCGAGTAACCTTATGAACAAAGAAGATATCCCGATTTTTAACCTGTCAAAAACAGAACTTATCCCAGAAGACAAAGAGGTAGTTCGCGCCGAAGCGAACAGGGCAATTGAGAACGAAACTGAAGAAATGAAGAGAGTCCTTCGGGAGATTTCTATCCCAATGAATGAACGTGTCAGCATGGTTGCGGATGAACTCCATGCCTTTCAAACTGAACGTTGTAAATCCTATGGTAGAAACCCGCCCGATAAGCCAGAGGTATTTGGGGTTCCCATAGAATACAGAGCAAGATTATCAAAATCCGACAGTATTGGTGGTTTTACGAACAGTATCGACAATACTGTTGTTGTTTTCACATACCCCAATGAGCTTGATATGTGGATTGCTAAAAAAATTGCGCATGAACTTGAGCATGCCTACGCGTATCATCAAAATCGTGCAGATGTAAATTTTGAAGCATCAGAAGATGATCCTCAAGTAATAGTTGGATGCTATCGAAGGGGAGGAGTAACACTTTCACCCAAAGGGGAATACGGATACTTTCTTGAAGAAGGAGCAGCGGAGCTGGGCGCCATTGAATATTTTACCGAACATATCTCTAAGCTGTTCCCTGATGATTATGAGTCCTATCTCAAAGAAAGAAGTAAGTTTATGGAGGAACAAGGTTTGCGAGAGGCCACAAAAGATTATTTGGGTCCATCTTACAATCGGGAAACACAAACGGTCCAGATGGGAGCTACTATTTATGCCTATCCGGTGGGAGTTGTCAAAAGCCTGATAGATGAACTACCAGAAGGCCGAGAGTTAATTAACCAAGCTCATATAAGGGGTAATTATGTTCCGCTCGCCAGAGAGTTTGAAAAACTATTGGGCAAGGGGACGTTCAGGGTCTTCATGTCTCTCCCAATAAAGGAGGAATCGATACGAGGTTTAGGAGAATTATTTTCTGCGATGAACGAGCGAGAAAGAAAAACGATAATGGAGAAGTTGCTCCATAGCAGACCTTATGATAAAGAAACATTACGGCGTCGGGGGGTATTGTAGACCATTTGCCACAACCCTAGAAATAATCCAAGGGGAGTCCTTGGATTAAGAAAGTGGTGATTAAAATATCTGTGGCAGAGACCGCGAGGAGACAAATTGAATGGTTAACAATTATTTCACACTCGTTTCAACCTTTGCTATACTTTACTTTATGCTAGAAAAATATCTTCAAGAGATCGGTCTTACGGATAAAGAAGCGAGTATTTACTTGGCGCTTTTGCAGGTGGACAATGCTTCTGTTGCCAGCATGGCGCAGAAAACAAAAATAAAACGACCGACGGTGTATGTTGTCCTTGAATCGCTTCTTAAAAAGGGGCTGGTGAGCCAAGTGCAGATTGGGAAGAAAACGCATTATCAAGCAGAGCCGCCGGAACGACTTGAAACGTATGTTGAGCGGCGCAAAATAATGCTCGATGAGCAATCAAGGCGCCTTAAAGACATCATCCCCCAGATTAAAAGTATTCAACGAGAGACGGGCGAGCGGCCAATTGTGAAATATTTTGAGGGGAGAGAGGGAGCGGTTAGCGCCCTCGAAGAATTTTTTGGAACGGACGAGAAGGGAGGCGATGCGTATTTCTTTTATTCTCGCGATCTGCTCGATGAAATCTTTACCAAAGATGAAAAAGACAGATATGTTAAAATCCGTCTCCAGAAAAATATTCATTCGAAATCAATTTATACTTACAAAAGCGGATCTCTTGAAAATGTCGACAATGCCGACAGGATAAAAATCGATGCGGACAAATATCCTGTTACCTGTGATATTGCTATTTATAAAGATAAAGTAAGGATAACTACCCTCGGTGATAAAATTGTCAGCATATCTATACGTTCAAAGGATATCGCAGATACTTTTGTAAGTTTGTTTAAATTGGTGCACGACAAAAGTAAAGGGGCGTAGATCAAAAAAGATCCACGCCCCAGTGTTGCACCCCTGGGTGGATGTTATATAGGAAAACATGCCCCGGGGAAATCGCCATACGAAAGATCTACTTTTATTTTTAGCGGCTCTCGCCCATTTTAACTCCTTCGGCTCTTAGCCAAACTAAACTGCAATAAAGAAACTACTCTTGTCTCGCTAATCTTTGGAGAGTTCGACTGGAAATCTGGATACCCTCTCATAGTGGCTATGATACCACTATGAGAGGGCAGAGCCTTATTTCGCGTCGCCCATAGCACCCTCCTGGGTTAGGTTGACATTGGTTATCTTAGCATACTCGTTTTTTTTGTCAATATTTTTTGTCAATTTCATCAAAAAACGCCGATTTTACGGCATTTTTTGTTTATTTAATGAGCTGATTTAAGGAATCTGCCTAAATGAAAAGGGGTGACAAAATGTTTTTGGTAATTTTTAGAGACAATAATTTTGATAAATATACACTTTTGTCATAAATATAAATCAAATTATATACCTAAAATATCCTTATTTAACAATATATTTGTATGGTAAAGTAAAAGAAAATGACAAAAGTACTTGACAAATTTATATGCTTGTGTATAATACCCCAAGAAAATTGAAATCGAGAAGGGCGTATCTAAAGCATTGTTTTGACGGAATTTAATAACAAAGTTATGTCCGATTCAAAATGGATGCCTAGATATACCCTTTTGAAGGTTCGAATGGGCGATGCGGTCACAAAGATTGTTTCTGGTCGCCTGCTAGATTTTCTAGTCTTTAGGAAGTTTTGCAGGCGGTCAGAATAATCTGATTGCTGGGGCGTATGGCGGATGCCCGTTTTAAATCCACCAAAGCAAGGAGGACTGCACAATGGCCGAGCTTCTTAAGGCTCTGCGTGGATCGCGCCTCATTGCCATGGGAATGGTAGACGGCCGTAAGGTCTGCCATTACCTCATGAGCAATGGGAACGTGCTCGAAGTCATCTTGTAAGGCGACTTCACACGCACTCGCGCTGACCCCAGTCTGACAGCGCGCAATAAATAAATGGGGACGCACGTGGCGAACAAAAGCACGGGCACGGAAGAGGGATAAAAGACCGAAACCCTTCCAAGAGCTTCATTGGTAGACATGCTCAAACTACCCGCCTTAACCCGAGCATAATCGTGGTCGTCGGGCAAACATGTTGTTTGTTTGCCCTATCTTTTGAGGACTTAAAGAAATTTGAGTTTTCAATGGGATAGCAGGTGTATCAAAGTGTTCTTTCGAAAATGTCCTGTGCCGAGCCTTTTTACACTGCAGTCTATCGCGTAAAAGGGAATTAGATCGTAGTCCTTGTTAACTGGGCGTCTGATGAGTCTAATTGTATAGGATAGTTAATGGGAGCGTTTCCCGAAAAACGCAAGTTGCCTATTCAGAGGTTCATGGTCTCTGAAAGCAAGGTGATCAAGGATCGCCTGACAACATGACACGAAATGCTAATTCGTGTCGCTGTTTCGGAATGCGTATTCCGACTGATGACGCCGAAAGGCAGAAACAGAAAGTTCTTTGGGGTTCAAAACACACTACGGAGGTAATGATGGAACTTGATGGTAAAATCCACCAACTTGTAACAGAAACTCTGGTTGGGGAGATTCCAAAAACACTAGAGAGTTTTGATGATAGGTATAAGTTTGCTTATCATATGGCCGTACTCGCGTACGTTGCTGGTAAACAGGGGAATGTTGGCGGTTGGCTGCATAGCGCGTTCAATGCACTACCGCAAGGACTTTCTTTCAACTATCGTGCATTGCGATATGGCGAGGATGCGCCGTGCATATGCAGTAACGTTGAATACCTCTGCACTCTTGCTCAAAAAGTTGATTATGAGGATGGTGCCCAAGCGTTTAGGCATATATATTGCCCCGCTCTCGGTACTACCGCATATTTGACTCCAAACCTACGCATCCCAGCCCCATATTTTACGATGGAAAACACGGTTAAGGATGCCATAAAGTTTATGGGCAAGTACCTGCTTCGATAGCCTTCGGCTCTCCCGCGCAGACCCTCGTCTGACTGCGCGGTAACTCCGGGTGGAAATCCTGGAAGAAATAAAGAGGGATTGTGGTGTGATAAAAGACCGAAACACACCTTCGAGTTTGGTGATACTCGTTAAACTATCACCATCTGTCTCGGAATGTGCATTCCGACTGATGACGCCGAAAGGCAGAAACAGAAAGTTCTTTAAATTCAACCAACGGAGGAGAAACAACATGGGTGACAGAATGATGGGAGTATTATTCAATTGTAACGGCTGGGTCGAAGGGAACGACGGGAAGTTTTATGCTATCAACAACTTCGACGGTAGTATCCCTGTCGACTCTCAAGTAAGTTTTCTGCCTGCCGCCACCATGCAGCTATGTTCAGATGGAAAAACGCAGTTGTTGCTTGCGATGGGTGTCCGAGTAGAACCGAAAGGAGGAACCAAACGAAAACACCGAGTGGCAACCCCGCCTTCCGGAAGAAGCGCAAAAAGGGTTGTGACAAGGAGGAGGCGTGTCTGAACCCAGACTGACGCGGGGATTCTGCAAAATTCATAATGCAGACCGAAGCCGCAGGGTTCAGTTCACTGGGCGAGCAAAAGATAAAAACTTTTCTCTCGCCCTATCTTTTGAGAACTTAATCGAGTATTGAGTTTTCAATGGGATAGACAGTTCTTTTAAATTTTGACTACCGCGAAATACTTCGCACCTGCTCCTCGGGGATTCTGGGGTTTGGAGAGAGACATGAGCGCACTTACAGCGTTGGTTGAGAAGAATAACCTTCCCGTGTCTCTGTTTAGCGCAGAGATAGAGAAAACCGGTGACCGTACCGCATTCCCATGGAGGGACGCGGTGTCCGATTATCTCGGGGAAGTAGGCTACGGTGGTTACGATGGCATCACAGATGTGAAGTTGATTGGCGCAAAGAAATTATTTCTTTGGACGCACAATCAGCAGAACGGAAGTGACGCCATGGACTACTGGTGGTCGATACAAGAACTCGTGGATGGGCGCTGGAAAACTCTTTACGAGAGGCGCTATACCGGATATGACCGATACAATTCGGACCGGTACACGAGCACCTTCGCCGAGGCTGAGAAGATTGCTCCTGCAAGCATCTTCGAAAACCCCGCGTAGGCGTATCCACGCAGACCCCAGTCTGACTGCGTGTAATAAATAAATGGGGAAGAGCCTGGCGAGTATCGCTCGCAGAGGTCCGATGAGAGGATATGAAAGACTAAAACCCTCATCAAAGCTTTTCTGGTAGATACGCTTAGACTACCCGCCTAACCCGAGCGTGATCGTGGTCCTGGGCAAACACGTTGTTTGTTTGCCCTCTTTATCAAGATCTCAAACACAATGTTTGAAATTTTGTAGAGAGTTGTTCTTTGGAAATTAAAAACACACACAGTAATGTGCTCGCAAGTATGTTGTTAGTACATTGCTGTGTGTGTTTGGAGAGAACGCATACAGGCCACCCTCATCGCGTGTAGCTTGCCAAAGCTACCAAGGATGAACGGATCATAACTCGTCTGAGCTATGAAGCTATTAGGTTAGACAGGGCTGTCTAACTTGCAACCTTCGCGCGAAGGTTGCAGGCAAGCACCACTTCGGTGCAAGTCCCTTTGTTGGGGACATCTCTCTGGGGGAAGGTGGTCGCTCCATCTTTCCTCAATATCTCTTGAGTTGGGGATCTCAAGTAAATAAAAATCCTCTCTGTCTCGGAATATGTGTTCCGACTGATGAGCTCGAAAGAGCGAAACAGAAGTTCCTCAAATTCAACCACAGACCACCCAAAGGAGGACGTCAAATGATGACATACCCAGAAATGATTGCGGAATTTGTAAAACAAATTCGCGCAGGAACCCTGGATTGGTTTCTGGCGTGCATGGCAATTGGGGTGCTGTGCATCATATGGGTCTTTGTCCGGCATCATCGCGAGACCCGCGGAAAATCATGACTAAGACTCGGCGCCTCGTCAGGTAGGCGTGGCAACAGAAGCGTGCAGAAGTTTTGCACACAACCGTTCAAGGGCAAGTCTAACGGCTTGCCTTTTTTGTTTTTTGGAACAAATGATATGATAAACTTATACGGAGAGTTTAGTCAGCTTTCTGAACAAATAACATAATTTTACAAAAAATATGCCCATGGAAAAATACAAGCCATCAAATGAGGAAGTTGCAAGGGCCGAGGGGATGATGACCGATGAGCAAAAGGGAATGAGCGAACAGCGAAAAAAAGAGTTCAAAGAATACAGATCGGTATCGAAGGAAGATGTAAAAGAAATAATTAAAAAAATTCTTTTGAAAAGTGATTTCACTAATAAGGAAGATGTTGAGGTGCTTTACGAATTGATAAGCGAGCATATAGCTCAAGAAAATATCAATCCTGATGACGAAAGCGGCAAAAAAGCAATTGAGAATTTAGCCCTTGATATTCTTTCTAAGCGCGAGTCAATCAAAAAGGAACAGCCCAACACCGCAGTCGCGGTTGAGAAAGATAGTGTGGTCGGTATCGGAGAAACCGACAAGGATGCATTACGCGACGCACTAAGGCACAAGGGTAAAAATATATAGAAAAAGCCACTTGCATACTTTGATTTCTGCAAGCGGCTTTTGGTCCTGTTTGTGCTTTAGTGCCCGTAATTTGTCCTTTGGTTTCTGTATGTTTTGATTATTTCCTGTATAGGCATGCGGGCAAATATTTTGAACATCACCTTTCTCATTCTTTCGACTTGTTCTTTTTTTTCCTGTTCGGTCATATTTTGTGGCGCCGGCGGTAAATCTTCAATATTCCATCGTTCAGACATGGTGCACCTCTTTTTTGC
>DPYI01000024.1 GCA_003545435.1 Patescibacteria group bacterium
AAAGCTGAAGCGCCGATTATCGGGACAAACATGGAACAAGCGGTCGCAGGAGCCATGGGAAGAGTCATCACCGCAAAAGACGATGGGGTCATTTCGTATGCAGACGCCTCCACTGTGAAAATATCGTATAAAAACGATCAGGAAGCTGTTTTTTCAGTTGAGAAATTTAAACGCTCAGCGCAATCAACCTGTTATAACCAAAAGGTTTTAGTAAAAACAGGGGAGAGAGTAAAAAAAGGACAAGTCCTGATTGATGGCCCGGCAACGGATACCGGAGAATTGGCGCTTGGTGCAAATGTTGTCGTTGCCTACATGAGCTTTGACGGTTTGGGGTATGAAGACGCAATCGTCATTTCTGACCGCCTGGTAAAAGATGATGTGTTTACCTCTATCAATATTGAAGAATACGAAGCGAGTGTCGTTGATACCAAATTAGGACCGGAAGAAACTACCCGCGACATTCCGAATGTCGGAGAAGAAGCGCTCCGGAATCTTGATGAAAATGGCATTGTAGTCGTGGGGGCTGAAGTAGCTCCCAATGACATTCTGGTAGGCAAAATTGCACCGAAAGGAGAAACTGAGCTTACTGCGGAGGAACGGCTCTTACGTGCAATATTCGGGGAAAAGGCACGGGAGGTTCGGGATACGAGCTTAAGGGTGCCTCATGGCGAGCGCGGAACCATTATTGACGTCTCCATTTTAGACAAAGAAAAAGGCGATGAAATTGAACCGGGAACAAACCGCAAAATTATCGTTAAAGCCGCCCAAATGAGAAAAATCGTGATCGGGGACAAACTTGCAGGAAGGCACGGCAATAAAGGAGTTATTTCTAAGATCATGCCCGCATCAGATATGCCGTATATGCCGGATGGGACGATTGTTGATGTCATCATTTCTCCATTATCCGTGTTGGCCCGTATGAATTTAGGACAGCTTTTGGAAACAAACCTTGGACTGGCGGCAAAAAAACTGAATATAAAAATCGCTCTTCCGGTATTTGAAAAGATTGAAGAGAAAAGAATTGTTGAAAAACTGGAGGAAGCGGGTTTGCCGGTTTCCGGGAAAACGATGCTTTTTGACGGAAAAACCGGAAAACCGTTTGAAGAGGAGATTGTGGTGGGTATCGGATATATTCTCAAGCTTATTCACATGGTTGAGGATAAAACACACGCCCGTTCAACCGGTCCGTATTCGCTTGTTACCCAGCAACCGCTGGGCGGAAAAGCGCAAATGGGCGGTCAACGATTGGGAGAAATGGAAGTATGGGCTCTTGAGTCACATAGGGCGGCTCATGTTCTTCAGGAAATGTTAACGATTAAATCTGACGACGTTGTCGGACGGGCAAAAGCGTTTGAGTCAATCGTGAAAGGTGTTGATATTCCGGCATCCAGTGTTCCGGAGTCATTTAAAGTACTGGTGAAAGAGTTGCAGGCATTAGGTTTAAATATTTTTCCGGTGGGCGTGGTGACCGCCAAACCACCAACCGCTGTTGCATCTGATGTGAAGGAAGAAGAACAGGTGAAAAAAGAAGCGGAAGAATTAGCAGTTCAAAGCGGAGAAGAGGTGGTTGTCGAAGAACAATCGAGTCAAGTACCGGCTCCGGAAGATGAACAAGTAAAAGTGGGAGAAGCATAACTGTATGGACACAAAAGATTTTAAATCATCATTTGGCAATATCGTTGATTTTACGGGTCTGGTGGTGCGTCTTGCCTCTCCTGAAGATATAAAGTCCTGGTCACACGGGGAAGTGACAAAACCGGAAACAATCAACTACCGGACTCTCAAACCGGAAAAAGACGGATTATTTGATGAACGCATTTTCGGTCCTACAAAAGATTGGGAATGTTACTGCGGAAAATATAAGCGTATCAGATATCGGGGAATTATCTGCGATAAATGCGGTGTTGAGGTGACGCAAAGCAAGGTTCGCAGAGAGAGGATGGGGCATATCACGTTAGCTGCGCCAGTTGCGCACGTTTGGTATTTCAAAGGAGCTCCTTCAAAGCTATCTCTCCTTTTTGATATGAGCCCGAGAGCCCTTGAAGGAGTCATATATTTTGCTCAGTATCTGGTAACGTCAGTAGATAATGAGAAGAAAAAACACATGATAAACGAATTAGGGAAGCACGGAGATGATCGTACGGATGAAGTGAAAAAGCGCGTGAAAGAGGAAAAGAAAAAAATAGAGGAAACATATACAACAGAAAAACATGACATAAAAGGCCGTATAAACAATAAAGAGGCGGCTGATCTGGCGCTATCAGAAATTGCTCTTAAGGAACGCCAGGAACTACTCCTTTTAGATGAACAGATGGAAAAAGAATTAGGAAAAATAAAAGAAGTCATTGATCAGCTTGTCGGGCTTGTAAAAAGCATTAAACCATTGTCAATAATTACAGAAGATGAATATCTGAAGCTGACTGAATACGATGCGACGTCGTGTTTTTCTGTCGGTATGGGAGCAGAAGCAATTTTAGAGGTTATAAAAAGGATAGACTTGGCCAAATTAGCAGCTGAGCTTCGGGAAGAAATAATGGAAAGCACGGGACAGAGGCATATTAAAGCCACAAAACGACTCCGTGTGGCAGACAGCATGCGGAAAGCCGAAGTAAATCCGAATTGGATGATTTTGAAAATTCTTCCGGTCATTCCTCCGGATCTTCGACCGATGGTCCAGTTAACAGGAGGCAGGTTTGCTACGAGCGATTTGAATGATCTCTATAGGCGCGTCATCAACAGAAATAATCGATTGCGTCATCTTATGGATCTTGGTGCGCCAGAAATTATTTTACGGAATGAAAAACGGATGCTTCAGGAAGCAGTTGATAGTCTTATTGATGCAACACAGCGTCCATCATCCCGGGCAGTTATTCAACCTCTCCGGTCTCTTTCTGATATGCTTCGGGGAAAGCAGGGAAGATTCAGGCAAAATCTTCTTGGGAAGAGGGTTGACTATTCAGGCCGTTCCGTCATTGTCGTTGGACCTGAACTCAAACTTACCCAGTGCGGAATTCCCAAAGAAATGGCCCTTGAGATGTTCAAACCGTTTGTACTGCGGGAATTGATCGTCCGCGGGATTGCACCAAACGTGAAGAATGCAAAAAATGTCCTTGATAGAAGGACTCCTGAGGTATTTGATATTCTTGAGGAGATTACGAAAAACCATCCGGTGCTTCTCAACCGTGCTCCTACTCTTCACAAGTTAGGAATCCAAGCGTTTTATCCGGTTCTTATCGAAGGATCCGCAATTCAGATACATCCGTGTGTGTGCGCAGGGTATAATGCTGATTTTGACGGAGACCAAATGGCAGTACATATTCCGTTGTCCCGTGAGAGTAAATTTGAGGCAGAACATTTGATGCTTCCGACGCAGAATTTACT
>DPYI01000059.1 GCA_003545435.1 Patescibacteria group bacterium
AAAGATACCAGCGCTGACCTGTTTTACTACAACCCCTCATTCCTCATCCTGATGCCGGATATCCTCAAAGATCTCTCTTACACATGGGAGGAAGTGGCGCCGTAGTTTCTCCATATATGTATTCGAGATATATAGGTACCTGCAGTTAAAATATGAAAGGAATAGCTTGTTGCTCGTTAGAGTTGTCGAGGGTAAGCGTCCCTCCCTAAACGTTCAATTATGAGGCAACAGGTGGAATTTTCGTGTGTTTCTCCAATCGTTCAACACGGTAATCAATATCTTCAATCTGATCTTTATACCCGGTAACTATGGCAACATCTTCCCGGAGACCTTTAATTTCATGAAGAATCACATCTTTAAAATTAACAAGATCAGCTTTGGTAGCAAACTTTTTCTCTAATTTAGTTACGTCTGCATCTGTGATCATATATGAGTAATGTAACTTGTATTTATGAGTAAGTCAAGAATAACATTAGAAGCACAAAATCGCAGCTATCGTTACATCAAAAATTTACAGCCTGTGTTCGTTGTCTTCGGGATATAATAACGGGTCCTACCACGAGCGTGTCCCGTAAACATCCTCATAGACATGAAAATGCTGATAAATTTTCTTGTTCCCGGATGGCCAACGGATATCGTATTCCTACACTTTTGACCGTTGTACGCTACTGCGGGTGTTTGCGGGATGCCCTCGCTCGTGTCACCCGCCACGATGATGCACACTGATCCGGGCTTCCATTTTTTTCTACAGAGCCGGAGGAGATGAGGGTGTTGCAAGTCTGATATCCAGAATATCAATAACGGAGAATCGTCCATCCGATGGACATGGTTCTGTATGGCACATCGGCTTTCCCCAATCGCTTCTCCATTGTGCGGTGAAAACAATATCCTGATCGACGTATTTATCGAGGGGATACACACTGGAACCAATAGAACTACACAGCCTTTCTCCTGTCTTTAACTTATGACATAAGCCATAATCATAAGGTGTCTTTTCTATTATATATTGAGAATAAGCATCATCTAGTGGAAAATACGTTTTTGGAGGTAGTGAATCTCTCCAACTTGTCCAGGCGAGAAACCAAGAAAAAAAGAGAAAACAAAAACCAATAATGATAAATTTATTCCGTTTTACAAGTAAAAGTAACAATCCAATGATGACAATCAAAGAGAGAACTCCATACCAATAGAAAAATGAATTACCGAGGAATGACTGCTGAAATATGGATTGATGAGGCCACGTCCAAATGGATAGAAAGAATAATAGCTGGATGAGACATGCCAAGAGAAAACGTTTTAACATATGTGTAGTATAGCAAAAAAATAGGTGGAAATGTAACAAGCTTATGGTAAACACTGGCATTCAGTGTCACATTTCCCCCATTCGGGTCACTTACCAGCTACCGCCGCCTCCGCCACCATACCCGCTACCGGCACATCCTCCTGGCAAAATTACATACCATCTGCCTGTATCGTACCATGAGTATGGATGATAGACGACGAACGTTGTGCTGATGTAATAATCGATATAGTTCTCCGCATAGCTGCGACCAGCCTCATCGAGGTACTGCCAAGCACCGTCAAAGTATATTTGCACCATATTTTTATTTGACGGTGACGTGTACACCCTCAGGAAGTGGGTATGTTCCTGTAGGTTGGTATTGCCTCGAATGCTGATCGAAAGCCGGCAGGATTCTGCTCTTGCGCTATCCGTTCCAGCTACTAGGAGCGCGCACAAAACCAGAATTGCCATCAGTATTCTTACGCTCTTATTCATGGCTGCCTCCGCTTATCCAATCGTAAATGTTAATGTGCCAGTGTCTGATGTGATTTTATCATAACGTTTGTTGATTTTCTATGGAGTTGGGGTCGGAAAAGACGTTGGAGAAGATGTGGGTTGGGACGTAGGCTTCGGAGTACTTGTCGGAATCGGGGTAGGACGTGGGGTCGGACTGGCATTCGGGCCGGGAGCACCAGTCCTTTGGACTGGGAAAAAAGGGTCTGACACAGCAGGAGTTGTCGGTACATTCGGCGTAACAGACGCATCATCTATGTATATTGGCTGCATACTCCCGGCATACGAAACCGGATACGAGGCAAGTTTTGCAAGAACTCCCAGCTCTTTTTGGGAAAACGGCTCCAGGGGGTCGGAGGCTTTTCCCAGTGTTGCGGGAAACGGCAGGTAAAAAAATTCTAATGTGATTTTTGCAGTAATGAGGGTAGATTTTGGGAGTGAGGTTATTTCCATATTTTTGACCCGCATAAGCCTCCGGACGCGTACGCAGTCGGACAAAAAATTCCGAAGCTGGATCAATTCGCCCTGGAGGGTAATCGTTTCCGATAAACTATTTCCTTCCGGCTGTGTCGGCTGAGTCCCCGACCCGGTCGCGAGAGTCCCGATACCCTCAAGACTCATATCGGAAATATACAGATTATTTTTTCCGGCCAGGGCTTCAACAGTAGAAAGAAGTGTTGAAACGGATTTATCCGCCGGTACTGCCGAGAGGACATCATGAGCGCTTTTCTCCAGACCCCCCTCGTCCAATAGCGAAAGCGTGGTTACTTTTTTTTGAATGCTGCCGATCTCTTTGTTCATGGTCTGTAAATCTCTCACCAGCATGATGCTTTTTTGAACGGAGGGGACAAGAGCGGTAAAAAGCCCGATAACCCCGATAAAAAGAAGAATTGAATGAGCAACAAGTGGTTTATGCAAGCGGATAAAGCGCCGGATTTTTGGTATCATAAAGTTTGTTAAAGAATAACGGTATAGGAAAGCCCGATTTGGATTTTATTCCCGTCCATGGAGAAAGACTGCAAAACCGGATTTCCTATTTCTTTCTGCTGTTCCATTTCCATGAGCGTGGACAATACGGCTACTGCTTCTTCAAGGGTGGCAACATGGACAGAAATACTCACGGAATTTTTCTGGCCCATGGAAAATGAGGAAAGGGGAAACGATTGGATGATTTTCATGGTCGTCGTGATAAACGGCGCAAAGGAAACCTGTGTTCCCATAATCGTGTCAACCGATATAAGTCTTTTTCGTATCATCACGAGGAGACTCTCCTTGGCAACATTGTCTTTCACCTGTTGGATGAGCTGCTGTTTTTCTTTCTCCATGCTGTCCCTCTTTTGGCCAAACACCAGAAATGCTATCCCCGCCATGACCGTACCGGAAAACACGATCGTCAATACAATAATCGAAGCAATCCTAATATACTCTTCAATCGAACCAAAAAACGGCTGAAGCGTTGTTTTAGTCTGGAATAAATTGATGTTTTGTGATGGCATACCTTCTCTATTCCCTGAGAGCCAACCCGATAGCTACGGCAAATAACGGTCCTTCGGCATTTAAGACCGCAAACCGCGGATCTTTCGCAATACCGACCCAGGGATTGCCCTGCTGTACTTCAATACCTGTGTGTTCGGCAAGGTACGGTATCAGTCCGGGAAGCTTGGCATTCCCTCCGGTCAAAAGGATGACGCCGATGTGCTCATTTTTATATGTTTCTTCAAAAAATCCGATAGCCCGCTTCATCTCCGAAACAATCGTATCCATAACCGGCTTGACCACGGCCACTATTTTTCCCTCCAGAATATTCCGTTCCAATCCGTATGTTTTTTTATACGCTTCCGCTTGGAGAAGCGTAAAATCCAGAGATTCAGACAACGTCCGGGTTAGGGCATCCCCGCCGGCAGCTATGGAACGGGTAAACATCAGAATTCCTTTTCTGAGAATGGCAATGTCGGTCGTTTGAGCGCCGAGTGAAAGAATCATGACATTGGCAACTGTCGGCACGGACCGGACGAGCGACCGCGAGAGAGCAATAATTTCGGTTTCCGCAGCAAGGGGAGTCAGCTCGGTGAGTTCCATAATCTGCATATACCGCTCGGTCAGAGCTTTCGGAGCAGCGACCAATAATATCTTCATTTTTCCGTTTGCAGTGTCTTTCCCGTCAGATAAAACCGTATAATCCATATTGACCTGATCTAAAGGAAGAGGAATATACTGTTCTGATTCCCATTTGATCGCTGAGGTAAGCTCCCGGGTTGAGAGGCTAGGCATTTCTATGACACGCGTAAACACCTGGGCCTCAGGAAGGGAGATATTCACATCCGTTGACCGGGCACCGGTTCCTTTGATAAGTTCCCGTATGAGGTGCGCAAGCGCCTGCTGATCCACTCCCAGATTTGAAGACAGGGTTTTGGGAGGAGTCGGCATACTGCCGGCAGCAAGAAGTGTGACACCGTTTGAATTTTTCAAAAGCTCGATGAGCTTTACATTATGAGACCCGATATCCAGTCCGAGAATTGACATAAGGCAGGTGAAAAAATCGAAACAAAATCGATATGGCTAGTACGCCTCGTTGGCAATCGTTGTGTTTGCATACAGGACATAATCAAATATCGAAGCCGGGGCATCGTAATTTTTCTTCACGACTATTTTCCTTGTCACTCCGGAATCGGTCGTACCGGTCGAAGACACTTCAAAACCCTGAGGAGGGAGGGTTCTATCCGACAGCGGAGATATGGTAAATGTCGTTTCATTATAATACGGCCGCAACCTGAGGGCCAAGGGGCGTTCCGGAGCTGCGGGAAGCGTGAGCGTTGCCGTATACACACCTGATTTTCCGCATGCCGTACCTGCTGCCCCTGCCCGGGTAAAGTTATTGCCCGTCCGCACCGTATCCGGATCATACGCAAGACGCTGGATGTCATATGCTCCGGCGGCATTTTTATAGAGTATCCCAATCTCAACAGCCGGTATGTCCGTTGGAGTGACGGGTTGTTCCCAGCACAGGTCGATCGTGCATGCGCCGGCTTCCTTGCAGTAATACTCCGCTCCCGACTCATCCAGAGAATTATCTGCATTGTGAGGAACAAGCCAAAGAGTAGCGACATCTCCTTTCTGGGTACTGTTCGGATAGGTATACACAGCGGATGATCCTGCGATGGTGGTATATGTCGTAGCAAATGTTGCTGACCCGTTTCCGCTCTGAATGGTAGCGCTTGTCCCTGAAGCCCGCTTGAGGACATCTTCAATCCCTGCTTCTGCTGCGCTGAAAGCGCGCGCTGACTCTTCAAGCTGTCCGGTGGTTTTGACATCCGTTGCGGTCCTTCGAATGAGAGACAACGCAACGGTTAATGCAATCGTCAAAATAAGGACCGTGATAAGAACGGTCTGACCCTGGTATTTTTTTGTATCCATATATTTTACTGTATCATCCCAATTTTCCGATGTAAAGAGACAGATCCCTGGAATTATTTATTCCGCAGGGTTACTGTGGTTTGGAACGTATCGGATGCCTTGCCTTCGACAGATTCGGAGCTGTCTTTCTGGCGGAGGGTGAATGAAACCGTGATATAGGACGGAACGCCGGCTACAGCTGCACAGGTGAAAGCAAGAGCGTGATTGGTGCACGTATTGGTAAGGGCAACCGGGTCAACGAGCGATACGGAAGAATCGGTAAGATATATGGTTTGAGTGGCTGATACGGATGCGATGCGGGCTGCCCCATCTACGTCAATGCACTGAAGTATGGTTTGGGTTTCGTCGGCGTTTGTCAGTCTCACCTCATCAAGCGTATCTCCAACAGGAGCGGTGTATTCAGGACAGGATACGGGAAGCTGGATAAGGGATGCACGCTGCACCAGTCTGGTCAATATCTCAATAGCCCGATCGCCGTTCTCTTTGACGCTCCGGACTGTTTCCGTCTTGCTGTTGGTCCGCATAGTGCTAAAAAACACCTGGGTAATGATAATGGACAGAAACATCATGATGACAGCTGTGACGAGAAGCTCTAAAAGGGTAAACCCAAAGGAAAACCTTTTTTTATGACACTGTTTCATTATCGCATCCTCCAATTGGTAATATAGCTCGTGAGGGTGACAGAACGCTCTTCTTTTTCCATCCACGAAACTGTTATGGTCACCTTCCTGCAATCAGGAGCAACGCACGTTGTCCCGTCATCGGAAAAATTAATTGTTCGGGAAAACATGGCATCAATAGGATCCATCGGACAACCGCCGAGAGTCCGTGCTCCTTTGGCAAGACAATATGTTGCTGTCGTTTGAGGAATATCATCCCAATTTGTATCCCTGATAATCCTGATAATTTCCATTCCTTCCTTGGCATACTGTAACGCCTGCGTGCGGTCCTTCGACATTTGGCCAAACCGCAAGGTCGATGTCGTAGCTGCTATCAGTCCCGTAATAAGAAGAATCACTATACCAACAGCCACCACTGCTTCCACCAAAGATTGACCAACATTCCATCGTTTCCCATAGGTAGTATCCATAACTACACCCAAATCTTCCCTACGGCAATTCTCTACAGCAACAGTATTGATATAAAGAACAACCATGTTCACCTGGTCCACTCACAATAAACTCCGGAGCAGTGCAGGCAGACTGATTTTTGCAGGCACCGTTCACTCCATAAATTGAGCTACAATACGCGTTGCAAGCGATTGGTTCTGTTGTGGGCGTTGGAGTAGACGTTGCAGTCGGTGTGGCTGTCACTGTCGGTGTGGCTGTCACTGTGGAAACCGGTGTAGGTGTCGCTGTCGGAGCCGGTCCGGGGGTTATGTCAAGTGCCAACGTCACAGAATAGACTCCGTTTGTTACCGTGACGTGACTTGGCCCTGCAGACACTCCCCACGTAAGGGGATAATACATAAAAGTCTGAGGAGTCGGAACCGGTGAAAATGAAATCCCGACAGGAAGGGTGACTTCAATTTCCTCCCCAATAATTTCTCCGGAACTGCTGCACCGAGGGACTATCGTATAGGAAGATGCGGTAAATGAAACTTTGTACCCCTCAAGGGTCTCTCCTGTACAGGATACCGGCTTGTTTCCTGATGAAGCGTTGGTCCTGGCCATCTGAAGATTTGACTTGAGGGTAGTGGCTGCCTGTTTTACCTTTTGCTTGTCGTTATAAGAAGTATAACTGACCAGCGTTAAACCCAAAAGAAGCATCATGATAACAACAACAATAATAAGTTCTATGAGAGTAAATCCCCGTTTCATGGATTTTTCACGCCGTAGGTATAGACTACTGGAACTTGTGGAAGCACTATACCGCAAGCATTATTGAGAGCCCCTATTCCTTCCGTGTATGCGCTGATACAGTACCCGTAATAGTGTTCTGGAGTGCCGCGGTTATCGGACATGAGAATTTTATACGGATGGGTCGCATTATCTTTCGGATCCGCCGGCAGCGATGCGATGTAACCGCCGTCAAGAAGCGCTTGTCCGGGATTCGTACCTGAAGAAAGAGCGGTAAACTCCGTTGTTGGTCCGTTATCAGGATAATACCCGGTATCGGCCCGATACATCTCAAGAGCCGACCGCAGTTGTTCTACGTCGCTTTTCCGTTTGGCATTGCGGGCATTTGCACTTGCATATCCGTAAGAAACAAAACCCAAGGTTCCCAAAATCATGACGATCGTTATGACTACCAGAAGTTCAATAAGCGTAAATCCCTGTTGTTTCTTTTTCATATGCTTTGTAGATCACGCTCTCTTAATTAAGCGTCTGTCTGTTTTTGACGCAATAATAGGCTTCGTTATCTGCAAATGTGCAGGCTGTATCGGATGCATTTCCTTTTGTCAAAATTTCCAAAGAATTCGTACAGATGCAATACGCCTGCGCTACTGAGCAATCCCACACATAGTCTAGATCTGTATCAGGGTCTTTCGGATGTTTCGCTGTGGCAATGGATGCAACAAGTGAATCATAGCACGCATCTGGGGTTGAACCGACCGGATAACTGGAATTAATCTGATAGTACATCTCAAACTCCTTCTGAAGAGTCTGGAGATCATCTTTCCGTTTGGCATCCCGGGCTTGTTTCCCTACCTGTATATAGGATACTGTCCCGATTGCTGTCAGTGTTGCAATGATAGTTACAACAACAAGAATTTCGATAAAGGTAAAGCCTTTCTCTTTCATTGTAGGTTTGTAATGCAGAAATCAGTCAAATCTGCACATCCAGCTCCAGTTACTCCGCTGCAGGGTGTTGAACAGGCAAACGTTCCAGTTCCTTCTAAATCAGCACATATGCTGTATCCAGTGGTATCACCCAACGTTTGTTTATAATAACACTTTGTTTTTGGATCAGATGGGGGACCGCCGGGTAAATACGTTGTCGTGAGAGTACTATAGTCCGTTGCTGGATACGCGGCATAGTCAGCATAATATTGCTCCAACGCATTCTGAACTGCCTTTAAGTCTCCCATACGTCTGCTGTCTCTGGATTTTTTCTGGATTGTTGTGTAGGAAGTCACGGAAATTGCGATAAGAATACCGATAAGCCCGATCACGATAAGAAGCTCAAGCAATGTAAAGCCCCTGTGTTTTACCATAATAGCCTCCATATCTGGAGAATCTGTTCTCCCCACATAATCGTTATACCGTACCCTATGATAAGAAACGGCCCGAACGGAATATGCGCTTTCAAGGATTTTTTCCTTCTAAGAATCAGTATGATACCGACCATTGCCCCTGTCAAGAACGCAGCGTACAGGGCAATAACAATATCCGGAAATCCTAACAAAAACCCGATAAGGGTAGCTAGATAGATATCTCCATCACCCATTGCTTTCCCCTTCGTAAAAAACCATAAGGAAAAGAAAAAAAGACCGGCGCTAAAACCGGAAAAAATAACATTTATAACGGTTATAAAATTTATAAACGTTATACCGTGATATATGAGCGCGGTGATAAAGCCGACAATAATCATTTCAATAGGAATAATTTCGTATTTGAGATCGGAGATGAAAATGACAGTAAAAGAGGAGAGAAGTACGAAGTACGACGTAATTCGTACGATATTCAACAACGATTGGATGTCCATCTGAAAGCTGACCCCGATTATATCGGGGCTGACGGCTGCCTGTCCGCCGTAGCCTTGGCGAAGGAGGAAGGACTGAAAGCTATAAATTAACACGAATCCGACACCGGTTGCCAGTTCACTC
Source organism: Patescibacteria group bacterium (assembly GCA_003545435.1). Lineage (GTDB taxonomy): Bacteria > Patescibacteriota > Microgenomatia > UBA10105 > UBA927 > UBA10108. Next base: position 8,979 of record DPYI01000059.1, read on the forward strand.
AATGGATATTGAAGTGATAACTGTTTTTTACAGCACCTGCTTTTTCCCTGTTGGATAAAAAATGACAAAAGGGGAATCAATTCATACCACCGGAGTTTGTGCCTGCAAAAATCGCAATGGGATCGCCCGCGTATGACATCTTCCCCTTTAGGCAGCCGATCGGCCAAAACATTAAGAAACGACCCGACACAAAGTCCAAGGACAAAAAGCAACAGGAGTATCATGTAAATAGCATACAGGAAATCAATAACACGAAGCAAACATCTGACCCTTTAAAGGTGACACCTTTCAAGGTGTATATAGTAATTCATTCATCGTCATCTTCCAACGTGATTGACCCGTCTAAATACCATTCGATAGGTGTTTCCTTTTTATGCTCGTATTCAACGAACCTCTGATAACTATTAATGTGTTTTAGAAATGGAAGCTTTCCGGGTTGAAAGAACGAAAGAATAAGAGCGGGTTTTATCCATTCAGTTTTTCGGATCCCTAAATACTCACCATAGGATGAATACGCATTCCTAAGGTTTTCCGTGTATTTTAACGGATTTCTATGAATATAGCGGGAAAGATGAAGAAGATATAGCTCATCAGAAATAAGTGATGCTTTATATGCGTTTTGAAACAACGCACCAACTCGTTTATATTTCTTATTGAAATAGATAACGTAGCGGGTACAGACAGACTGAAGAAATTGATGCATACTTCGTTCCTCAAGTTGTTTCAGCAAAACATGGAAGTGATTGGGCATGAGGCAATATGCAAGAAGTTCAATTTTTCCATAAAAATTCTTAGGTGGTTTCATAACCCCTTTAAAGGTGACACCTTTAAAGGATACAGTCTTTTTAGTTTTGGTTAGCTCTAATGGGGAAAGAAGAGCTTCCTTTAAAATATTGAGGAAAACTCGATAGTCTTGTTCGTCGAGGAAAATATTTCGTTTTTCCACTCCACGGTTATAAACATGATAATAACCATCTTTAACATAAATCTTGACAACATTTCGCGCAGGCATGTATTTAATATACCTTTAAAGGTGACACCTTGCAAGGTGTATATAGTAATTTTCGACTTTCGAGCAAAACCGGAATTTGGTATTATTAACCGTATAAGTTTCAAAAGAAAGCCAATATATGAAACAAGAAATTAAAAAAATCCTGACAGAAGCACTTGCTGACATGGGTGTCGTTGACCTAGACCCTGTTGTAGAGATTTCGGATATGCCTGGACACGGCGACTATACGACCAATGTTGCCATGCACCTCACCAAAATCCTTAGAAAGTCTCCGATGGCGATTGCGGAGGAGATTGTTGAACAACTGGAAAAAGACAATAGAACTAAAAAAGGGGAAATAGAAAGAATTGAGGCTGTCAAACCAGGGTTTATCAATTTTTTCTTATCTGATGAAATACTCATCACGCATCCAAACCTCAATAACAAAATCATAAGATCCCGGATCAAGTCCGGGATGACAGAAACACTCGGGATGACAGAAAAAAAGTCCGGGAATGAAAATGCTACAGATGAGGCCATACGTTCCAAACGGGATCCCTCTCCGCTGGCTGGCGGGCTCGGAATGACAAAAAAAAAGAAACGGGTGATGATTGAATACACCGACCCGAATCCGTTTAAAGAACTTCATGTCGGACACCTCTACTCAAACGCAGTGGGGGAGTCTCTTGCCCGTCTTCTTACCTATACCGGAAATGAAGTAAAACGGTCTGATTATTTTGGAGATGTCGGCATGCATGTGGCAAAATCTCTCTGGGGATTACTGAAGAAAATGTCTGACGAAAAAACGAGTCTATCGAATCTTGCCGAACTTTCACTTGTTGACCGTATTCATTATTTAGGCCAAGCCTACGCAGTCGGCGCTGCAGCCTATGATGATACAACGGAAAAAGGAAAACGAGTACAAGAGGAGATGAAAGATATTAATTACCTTATCTATGTATCTGCTCAAGAGTATATGAAAAAGCAATTCGGATGGCACCCTCAGGTGGATTACGCGAAATACATCACAACAAGCGCCTATTCGCTTCCGGAAATCGCAAAATTATATCAAACCGGCAGGGGCTGGAGCATGGAATATTTTGAATCCGTGTTCAAACGCTTAGGGACTACATTCGATTATTATTATCCGGAATCGATAGCCGGCGAATACGGTGCTCAAATTGTTAAAAAGTATGTCGGTTCGGTCTTTGAAAAATCCGAGGGCGCAATTGTTTTCCGCGGTGAAAAATACGGCCTCCATACCCGGGTTTTTATCAACTCCCTCGGGCTTCCGACGTATGAAGCCAAAGAGCTGGGGCTGGCCATTGCCAAACATAAAGATTTCAAATTCGATCTCTGCGTAAACGTCACGGGAAACGAAATAGATGAATATTTTCGTGTAGTATTAACGGCTCTTCAAAAGGTAGAACCGGAACTGGCAGCAAAAATAAAACATATAGGGCACGGGATGGTTCGCTTGCCGGAAGGAAAAATGAGCAGCAGAACGGGAAATGTGATGACCGGCGAATGGCTGATAGAGGAAGTGAAAAATAAAATATATCAAATATTGAATACCAGCAAACTCATAAGCCAAGACCTGGATAAAGATGATGTAGCAGAAAAAGAGACAATTGCCGCCATCAAGTATTCATTTCTCAAAGTTGCGCTGCCCTCTGATATCACCTTTGATTTGGATAAATCCGTATCGTTTGAAGGGGATTCCGGACCGTATCTTCTGTACGCCTATGCCCGATGCAGGAGTGTGATGGGGAAATGGACAATGGACAATGGACAATGGACAATGGACAATGGAAAACAGAAGAGGGAAAATACAGAAGAACGAAACCTTTCACGGATTTTGTTCTTTTTTCCTGAAATCGTTGAGGATGCAGGAGAACATTTTGCTCCCAACACACTCTGTTCCTATCTATTTAGTTTAGCTCAAACATTTAACCTTCTCTATGCCAAACATGAAATTTTGGGAAATACTCTCCGGTTGCTGCTGACAAAAAAAACCGCAGATACGCTCAAAAAAGGATTATATCTTTTGGGAATTGAGACAGTGGAACGCATGTGATGGTTATATGAAATTATTTCTCCGGCTTCTTCCTATTCTTATTCTCACCGCGCTTGTCACAGGGTTTTTTCTCCCTCTTTTCTTTCCTGTCCCGCAGATTTTTATTTCGCCGGATTCGACTCTTTCTGATATTCTCCATTTTTTTTATCCTACAAAATTCCTTCTTTCCGAATCGCTGAAAGAAAACAAACTTCCTCTCTGGACCGATCTTGTTGGCACCGGTTTTCCCCTTATCGCTGAAAGTCAGATCAACGCATTGTCGTTTATCAACCTTGTGCTTTTTAAATTTTTTCCGCTCATCACGGCATTTAATCTCCAATACGTCATTATCTTTCTCGGGCTTTCCATCGGCATGTATGTGGTGGCCAGGGAATTCGGATGGTCAAAACGTACCGGGCTCTACTGCGCGATCATCTATGCTTTTTCCGGACTCCACATCGTAAAAATTCCCCACCTGAACTGTCTGCAGGCGCTCTCCTATGTTCCGTTTATATTCTGGATAATTCTGCGGATGCAGAAAAATAAACAATCGAAATTGTGGCTTGTCCTCCCGATTCTTTTAAGCCAGCAAATTCTCCAGGGACACTATCAGTATGTGTTTATGACATACCTTTTCTTGGGAGTATATTTTTATCTTTCCTGGTGGAGAAACCAAAAAAAAGATCATCCGTGGCTTATGAAAAAAATACTCACTATTGGACTGATGAGTGTTGGGTTATCTATGGCTCAGCTGGTCCCGTCTCTTGAGTATTTTTTGAAATCCGGCGGGCGCGTCGGCCTCGGGGATACTGCTATAGGATCGTTTCATGTCCATCATCTGCTCCAGTTTTTTTATCCGTACGCTCTTGGAGACAATCGTGTCGGTACCTACCCTGCCCCTGCCTACGGATTGGCTTTTTTGGAAACATTTTCCTATATCGGGCTTATCCCTCTTCTTCTCAGCCTCGCGTCCGTCTGGTTTCTGAAAAAAGATATATGGATTCGAAACTGCTGGATCATCGTTGCACTATTTTTCCTTTTCGTCTTTGAAAAAAATTCTCCGATGTATGTCCTCTTCTTGGTGCCTCCCTTCTCATGGTTCCGGGTTCACAGCAGATTTTTAGCATTCATTACGTTCATCCTCGTTCTCCTTTCCGGATATGTATTTGAGCGCATAGGGAGGAAATGTTTTGATACCTTTTTTGTCCTTTTTCTTTTTCTTGTCAGTATTTTTGATGTCATATCTTTTGCGTCATCCTACCAGCCAATGCTTCCTGTTTCCCGCGTTGAAACAATACCGGATTCACTCAAACTGTATACACATCACTCTCGTATGGCAGCGGTTCCGTATAATACGTTTTCCTGGTCGGGCCGTATGTACACCAACGGATGGAAAAATCCTCAAGATTATCTGTATTTAGTAAATGAGGGAAAACCCAATTATACTATTCTTTCCAAAATACCGAATCTCTCCATCTACGCAGGATATCTTCCTCTTAAACAAATGAAGATGCTCTCAACCGCCCTAACAACATCAGAGCGTGATGAAAAAGAAAAAACTGCAACGCTCTCTGCAGCAACCATTACGACACTCCGACTCCAAAATACCGGTTTTCTCATCTCCCCATATACGTTATCCAATCCAGAGCTAACCTTTGTGACCCGGATTCAAACAAAAAATAGCCAACTGGATCCATTTAATCTATATGAACTTTCTGACGTCAAGCCCCCGTATTACCTGACAGATACCTATAAAACAATCCGGTTCGTGGAACAGTATGATGAAGAAGTACAAAAACCCGGCGCGCTCACCTCATATGACGCGTTTCTCACGACCGGCCGTACGCTTGTCTCATCCGGAAACCAGGGAACCTTTGCGGTCGTTTCTGACGCGGCAACACAAAAAATATTTTCAGTCTCCGCCCCGACGGATATGTTTTTTGTCGCATCCGTGTATCTCTATCCCGGGTGGGAAGCCGTATTGGATAACACAAAAACACCGTTGGTTCCGGCAAATCTTTCCGGCATGGCGGTGTTTATTTCCAAAGGAAAACACACGCTCATGCTCCAGTTCATCCCAAAAAGCCTGTATCTGGGTATCGGAATAAGCATTGTCACAGCGGTTCTCTATGGGGTCGTTATTATTCGATCGGTTTTGAAAATTTCCTCATAAAATCCTGATATGCCTCTTCTTGCAATCTCAACCTATCCTGCAATGCTCTGCATTTTTCATAAAGAGCATGGTACAATCCGACTACGTCCTTTGTCTGCATGATATGCCGTTCTGCCTTTTGAGCCATCTCATACGCTTCTTCGCACTTTTTCTGTTCAACCAAAAGATTGATAAAGGGAAAATACACTTCAGAGCGGTTAGGGTATAGCCGGATGGCTTCATTCATCTCGCGCTCTGCCTGATCCATTTTTCCGTACAAAAGAAACGCTTGAGCAAGCGTTAACCGTTTATCCGCATAATACCTGAGTACATCTGTCATCATCAGGTGCTTATAGGTCCCCAATGATCCCTGAAACGGATCCTGAAATCTTTGCCATAAAGCAACATTTTTTTCCAATATCTGACCGCGGTCAGGTATGTCTGAAAGCGTCGGGTAATACATGACCAGAAGCCCGCGGGGCACCCAATGCTCCGGAACGGATACGTCAACCCGCTCGGACAACAGAGGCCGATCAGGATAGTTGGCACGGAGAAATTTCTGAAGATACTCCTTATAAACGAGTTTTGTAGGTGTTTCAGGAATCCGCACATCGGGAAAATTATGCCTCATCCATGAAGGATAATAAGAAAACTGCAGCATGGGAAAGGACATGTAACGGATATCCTGGCGCTTTTTTAGCACATAATAGGAATAATCGACTGCAAATGCCGATGTATCATCCTGAAGGTTGAGTATTCCCCCTTGAGGAACAGAGGTAAAAATGTCATCCGCGAGTTTTTCAAGCGTCCGGTCGTTGGTAAGGAGTATTAATTTTGGATAATTAATTCGGAATTGGCGGATAAAAAATGTACCTGCAACGCTGACAATTAAGACCTGTATAATCCAAAAGGGGACATGAAGCTCGGGTGTGTGATTTTTCCATAAGGTTTTTAGGAAGGATAGTACACACCATACGCCAACTCCTGTAAGTAGTGCGATCGTCTGATACGGGACAATGAAAAACCGTTCAATCGTACCCAAAGAAAAATCTGAATTTACCGGAAAACCCGCATAAAAGAAAAAAAAGAGAAGAAGAGTTACGTATACTGAAAAGAAAAAAAAGATAAAACGTTTTTTCTTCCCCAGACCGTATAATCCAATGAAAAACAATCCAATGCTTATGATGCCTAGATCCTTAAGCGTATATTGGAAAAACGTGAGGAGGTTGAGGCCGCGGTCCAAAAAAGACTGTCCCGTCCCATAACTTGCCTTAAATGTCCCGAATGATGCTCTTGTAATAAGCCGGAAAAACCCTATCGGACTTGCCGGATGCTCCCAGTCAAACGGAGGATACCGAGAAGAAACAATCGGAGCATACAGATAAAATGAAAACCCAAAAAAGAATAATGCAAGGATGGTCAATACATACGGTTTTAAAGATAGAACCAATGATTTTTTTTGAAAAAATAGCGTTATCCCGATTGATAATAGAAGAAGTATAATTAGATGGTGATGGGTGAGGGACAAACCGGAAAGAAACGCAAGAAGAAAAAACCATTGTCTTTTTTTTGTTTCTACATAACGAAGAAATACATAGACAATAAGCAAAGAAAACAAAGAAAATAGCCCGAATACTTCAGGCACCATGGCATAAAGCCACACGGGATAAAGAAGACCATACAGAATGCTTCCGATACTCGCGCTCATTTTTGATTTCGTAATAAAAAAAATTGTTTTCCAGAGGATATAAACAGAGAGTGCCATGGAGAGAGAAGAAAGGAGCCCCATGCGCCATGCAACGGTATGAAAAGGCACTGTATGGGTAAGTATTCCTCCCAAAAGCATATAGAAGGGATACCCGGGGGGATGGGCAATGCTCCACGTATAGGCTGCAGCAACCAATTTTCCGCTGTCGCCTGCCCAGATAGACACGGTCTGCATGGAAACATAGAGAATAGAAAAACCTAAGGAAATAAGAAAGGGTAGCATATAACCAAACAAGCCGCTTTGTGGGCGGCTTGTAGAGATATTCATTGTAAATCCATTGCTTACCGTACACACCAATAACACGCAGTTGCGTCTGTTGTTCCGCACCCCGTTCCGGCTCCACCATCAACAAGATACTTCGTATTGACATCGCTTCTGAATGACTTCGATCCTGGTTTATAACACACCGATACATCTGTTTCCGTACCGGTGACAAATATTTTTCCGAGTTCTCCTGCGTTTATCGTCGTAAAGTTCGTCTTCAGTTCACCGGTCAGCGTTATCATGCTGAGAGCCGAAACCATCGGGGCTGACAGCAATGCCGCTCCGCTTGGATTGTCACAGGTAAGTGCGTCCGTACACCACGGCATAAAGCCTTTCAGGGCGTAGAAACGAATAACTGAGGCGTGAATTTCCGATACTGAATTTCTCGTCCCCGTATCCGTGCCTTTTTTGAGCTGTTCAAACGGATCCAAGGCTCCGATAAGTCCGATAGCCAAAGCTCCTAAAAGCGCAATAACGATGAGAAGCTCGACTAATGTAAACCCATTCGACAAGTTCAGGGTTATACCTTTTTTTATCATTTTTTTCATACTTCTCACCACCCTTCTTACAAACACTTAACGAATGAAATGAGTTTTAGTGTTTGTAGCCCTCCAGCAAACGCTCTTCGAGCCGCAGTTCGAATGAACTAAGGCGAGAAGGAAGTTGCGGAGGGTAGAAACTAATCTCAATTTTTATAATTTTTTTTCCTCCTCTCTCTGGTGTATCAAGTATTTTTGTTTCTGTCAACCTACTTAAACTGCGCTGTCAGATTATAAATCGGCGTGATGACGGATATCACGATAAAGCCGACCCCGACTCCTAAAAATACCATAATAATCGGTTCTATCGCAGTTGTGAGGCCTTTCACCAGATTTTCGGTCTCTGACTGGAAATACACGGACAACTTGAGAAGCGTATCGTCCATTTTCCCCGTTTCCTCTCCGACTTTCATCATCTGGGCTACAATTGCAGGAAATTCCTTGTGCGCCTGAAACGTATCACCCAGGGTAAACCCTTTTTCCACTTTTTTCCCGATATCATCAATAGCATCCCGGTAAAGAACATTCCCCAGGGAATTTTTCAAAATTTTTAAGGCATCCAGGATGTGAATGCCTGCTGAAAGAAGCATGGAGAGCGTCCGGGTAAACTCCACCAGGATTACTTTTTTCTGGAGATTCCCGAGGACCGGAATTTTCAGCATATACGTATCAATGATCCGCTCGCCGGAGCTCGTTTTTTTCCACTTTTGTATTCCTGCCACCGCTCCACCTGCTCCCAAGATGATAAGCCACCAAAAGTGTATGATAAAATTGGAAACGGCAATAAGTATCCGCGTCGTCAAGGGAAGTGATATGCCAAAATCTTTATAGAGTTCCGTCAGCTTCGGGATAACAACCACCATCATAACGCCTGCTACTACGATCATGCCGACGATAATGATACTGGGATAGATCATCGCGCCTTGTACTTTCGCTCTAAACTCGCGCTGTGATTCCATGGTCTCGGCAAGACGGGTGAGGACCTTATCCATAAGCCCTGATGATTCACCGGCCCGGATAAGTGATATATAAATAGAAGAAAAATGAGAAGGGTACTTTGAGAGAGCGTCTGCTAAAGTACCGCCGCCGACGATCTGATGCTCAATATCTGACAAAATTTTGGCAAATTCCTGATTTGTCGTCTGCTCCCGAAGAATAGTCAATGCTTGAGGAAGGGAAAGTCCTGCGGTAATCATCGTTGAAAGCTGCCGGGTAAAATTCACAATATCGGAAAAGCCAATCCGCTGTAATTTGGTTACGACTCCGGAAAAAGGCGACTCTCCGGTATGCGTAAGGGAGATAACCACGAATTGCTTCTCCTTCAAAATCCTCACCGCCTGATCTTCACTCGGCCCTTCCACAATGCCCCGGGTTTCCTTGCCCTCCGGTGTAAATGCTTTGTATGAGTAAAATGGCATAGGTTAAATCCGTTTAATCATTTTCCCTAAATCCTCCGGACGCAGTGCATAGGAAGAGGCCACTTCTATGCTGATTTTGCCTTCCGTGACTGCTTTTGCCAGAGACATCTCCAGGGTCATCATGCTGTACTCGGACGATGTAAGGATGACATTATCCAGCTGGTTTGTTTTCCCGTCCCGGATTATGGAGCGGACTGCAGGAATGCCGGTCATCACCTCACAAATTGCCATTCTTCCGCCTGAAAGGGCAGGTACAAGCCGCTGGGAAACAACTCCTTCCAGGGTATTGGCCAGTTGGAATCGGATCTGCTGTTGCTGCCCCTCAGGGAATACATCGATGATCCGGTCGACAGTTTGGGATGCGGAATTGGTATGAAGGGTCGCAAACACCACGTGGCCGGTCTCTGCAACCGTCAGAGCTGCTGCAATCGTTTCATAATCCCGCATTTCTCCGACTAACACGACGTCCGGATCTTCCCGAAGAACGCTCCGTAAAGCCACTGCCCAGGAATGGGAATCTTGGTGCATCTCACGCTGGGAAATAAGGGACAGGCCAGGTGGATACACGTATTCAATCGGATCTTCAATGGTAATCACATGAAGGCCCCGTGTTTCGTTAATGTGCTGGATCATGGCAGCTAGCGTTGTGGATTTCCCCTCACCCGTGGGTCCGGTCACCAGCACAAATCCCTGTCGGAGTTTGGTAAATTCATACAGAATGGAGGGCAATCCCAACGATTCAATCGTTCGGATGGTAGACGGAATGTGCCGAAATGCTCCGGCAACAGTACCTTTCTGGTGATACAGATTCACCCGAAACCTGCCATGGGGCGTACTTATGGAAAAATCAAGCTCTTTATTTGCCAAAAAAAGTTCTTTCTGCTGCGGCGTGCAGAGAGAAATGATAATGTCTTCAGTCTGGGAAGGAGACAGTATGGATGTTCCTGCAATCGGGGAGAGTTTATCCGAAATCCGCAACGTTGGCGGAAACCCTGCAATGATATGCAGATCTGATGCATCCAGCCGTGCAGTTTCAGCAAGTAGTTCCTGAATGGACATACGTTAACAAATTTCAAATCCAAAATCTCAATGTCCAACCAAATCTTAATTTCAAAATTACAAATTTCAAACGTTTTGAATTTGAAAAATTTGAATTTGTTTGTGATTTGGTCATTGTGATTTGAGTTTTCATTCCTCCTAGTCTTCCGCCACCCGTAATACCTCCTCAATCGATGTGGTGCCTTCAAGTGCTTTCAGATATCCGTCCTGTTTTAAGGTTATCATACCTTCTTGTATTGCCTGATTTTCTATGTCTTTCATAGGGGACCGGGAAAGGGTCAGACGGCTGATGGGATCCGTCATGGTAAACACTTCAAAAATCCCGATTCGTCCGAGGTACCCGGTTCCCTGACAGCTAGAGCACGGATCATTGTTTGCTGTTCCTTTACCGCGGTATAACGAAATTTCCTTGTCTTTCTCCAAAAGATTTCCCAGCACCTCCCGTACACTTTTGGCCACTGCTTCATCCGGTTTATATTCTTCCTTGCATGTAGGACAGATTTTGCGCGCGATACGCTGTCCAACGACAGCGTTGAGCGCTGATACGACAAGAAACGGTTCTGCGCCAAGATCAATAAGCCTTGGGATTGCTCCTGCCGCGTTATTGGTGTGGAGTGTGGAAAAAACCAGGTGTCCGGTAAGAGCAGCTTGGATTGCCAGTTCCGTGGTTTCCCGATCCCGGATCTCTCCGACCAGCATAATGTTCGGGTCTTGTCTTAGGAATGACCTCAAGCCCGTAGCAAATGTTAATCCCGCTACGGGATTAATCTGTACCTGATTGACTCCTGCTATCTGATATTCCACCGGATCCTCAAGCGTGAGAATGTTGACTTTGGCATTATTGAGTTTCGTGAGGACCGCATAGAGAGTCGTCGTTTTCCCGCTGCCGGTCGGTCCGGTCACAAGGATAATTCCGTGAGGCCGTAAAATGTTTGCCTCCAAATTTTTTAATCCCAGTCCCCGAAGTCCCAACTCGGGAAGTGTGGGGACTCCGCCTGACTTTTTCAAAAGCCGCATGACGATTTTTTCCCCGTGAACCGTCGGGAGAGAGGATACCCGAAGGTCAACCTCCGCATCTCCCATTTTGAAATTAAACCGGCCGTCCTGGGGAATCCGTCTCTCATCTATTTTCATGTCTCCCAATATTTTTATCCGGGAGATGACCGCATCATGAAGCCTATTGGGTAAAAGAAGTCTTTCCTGCAAAACCCCGTCGACCCGGTAGCGGACGCGCGTATCTAATTCCTGCGGTTCGATGTGAACGTCTGAAGCGCGCAGCCGCATGGCCTGTTCCAAAATAGCCGATACGATTTGGGCAATGGGCGCTTCCCGGATAACTTCTCCCAGGTGCCCGGCTTCATACGTTTTAATTTCCTTCGTACTGGTTTCTTTGAGAGCCGCTGAAACGTCTGCTCCAATTGTCTGGGTATACGCATTATTCATGGCAGCAAGAATATCGTCTTTCAGCCCCATGTACGGCGCAATGGTTTTCCCCGTCTTCTTTTCAAGAAAATCTATAACCTGAAAATCCAGAGCGTCAACCATTGCCACAGATATCGTGTTTTGTTTCTCGTCATATTGGAACGGCATCAGAATATACTTTCTGGCAACAGATTCGGGAATCATCGAAATGACGTCCGGAGAAAAAGCCTGTGTTGCTAGCGATATAAAAGGAATATGAAACAATTTTGCTTTTGCCTGAAGAATCGCTTCTTCTGTCGTTATGTGTTTTCGAAGAAGGATTGTTTCCGGTTCCTCCCCGCTGTGTAGGGATTCCGATTGAACAGCATCAGCTATCTCTTTTGTGATGCTCCCCAGTTCAACAAGTGTTGTGAGTATCTGTTGGGCAGTTACGGCCATACCTATTCAATTTTAAATTTAAAATTTGAAATTTAAAATTACCTATGTTTATTATTGTCGGTTTTCTGATATATTGCAAGATGATCTTGCATCAAATCAAGTTTTTTAAATTTACAATTTTAAATTTAAAATTGTTCATATGCATGCCTATTGTATCACCGGAGGAACGAACGAAGATCGGATGAACAAAGAAAAAAGCTTGTGCCAAGAGTGGAAGGTGCAACCGTTTGATATCCTCAGAATACACGCACCTGAGGAAAAACAGTCCGTCGGTATAGCTGAAATCCGGATGCTCACTCATAATCTCTCGCTGTCTCCCCGCCAATCGCCGTTTGTTGTGGGCATCATTGACCAATCAGAATGCCTAACCCCGGAAGCCCAAAACGCTCTGTTAAAAACTCTTGAAGAACCTCCGCCGAGAGCCCGGATTATTCTGGAAACCCATCATACATCTCTTCTTCTTCCTACGGTTATATCCAGGTGTCACATTATTCAGTTGTCAAATCAACCATCAGTCTCTCAGGATGACAAAGAAAAAATTCGTCATACTATTCAATCCTTGTCCGGAAAAAAACCGGGAGAACTCTGTCATGCAGTTGATCAGTTGTTTACTCATAAGGAAGAAAAAATAGGATTTCTGAATACGTTTCTTCACATCCTTCACACGCAACTGACGCATGTACCCAAAAAAGAGAAAAACCGTGAAGAAATAAAGGATATCCATGAGATATCATGCAATATTCGAGCCGTTATAAAGGCCCAAAAACAATTATCCGCACATGTTCATTCTGCGCTCGTTTTTGATGCTTTTTTTCTCACAATCACGCTTTACAAGCCCCAATCTCTCGTGTACAATTGATCTATAAACGAGCTCCATATCTGAGCTCCTTTTTCATTACATGCAGTTGCAATTTTCTTAAAGTGTTTACTGCATGTTGTCCGCCGAATCCGCCAGCTGGCGGAGAAGGCGGGTAATCCTTTTTTTCCATGAAAAAAAATTCCTATACCGGTGAACAAATTGTCGTTTTGGAAGGTCTGGAACCGGTCCGAAAACGGCCTGCCATGTATATCGGCACCACATCTCTTGCAGGAGTCCATCATTGTCTCAACGAAATAATTGATAATTCCATAGATGAGGCTCTTGCCGGATACGCGAACACTGTCTGGGTAACCATCCAAAAAGATGGTTGTGTCGTCGTACGGGATGACGGCAGGGGAATCCCTGTTGATATAATCCCAAAATATAAAACATCCGCTCTTGAAATCGTCATGACCAAACTCCATGCCGGAGGAAAATTCGAAGGAAAGGCATATAAAGTTTCCGGAGGACTTCACGGAGTGGGAGCATCAGTTGTCAACGCCCTTTCAACGTCAATGACCGTACAGGTTCACAGGGACGGAAAAATGTACGAGCAAACATATAAGCGGGGCGTACCGACAGGATCCGTAAAAACTCTCGGAAAAACCCGAAAAACAGGAACTGTCGTTACGTTCCTGCCGGACCCGGAAATATTTAAAGAGGGTATCCAGCTGGATTTCGACACAGTAAAAAAACAGGTTCGGGACCGGGCGTATCTGGTAGCGAAACTTGCGTTCCATCTGGAGGACGAACGGTCAAACCAAGAAGCACATTATTATTTTGAAGGAGGCATCCTGTCTCTGGTCAAAGCCCTCAACAGAAACAAAGAAACCCTTCATAAATCGATTTTTATCACCAAAACAACGGATAACGGGGAACAAACGGTCGAAGCGGCCATCCAATACACAGACACCTTTTCTGAAACCGTTGAATCCTACGTCAATGTTATCCCTACTCCTGAGGGAGGCACGCATCTTACCGGATTTCGGATGGCCCTCACGCGGGCAATTAATGACTATGCCAAAAAAATCGGGGTGACCAAAAACGGCCAAGACAACATTATCGGAGAAGATACGAGGGAAGGGTTGACCGCCGTGGTCTACATGAAAATGTCCTCTCAAAATCTCCAATTTGAAGGCCAAACCAAAGGAAAACTGGGAAATGCAGAAGTACAGCCCTTTGTCCAGTCCGCTGTCAAGGAAGGATTGGATACGTTTTTTGAGGAAAATCCGGCTGATGCCAAGTCTATATTGGAAAAAGTCTTTCTGGCTTCCAAGGCCCGGCTTGCGGCAAAAGCGGCAAAAGACGCGATTATCCGAAAAGGAGCTTTGGAAGGAGCATCGCTCCCGGGAAAACTTGCGGATTGTCAAAGTAAAGATGCATCCCAATCGGAACTTTTCATTGTAGAGGGAGATTCCGCAGGAGGAAGCGCCAAGCAGGGGAGAGACCGAAAATTCCAGGCGATCCTCCCGTTACGGGGAAAGGTGTTAAACACCGAACGGGCCAGACTGGATAAAATCATTGAATTTGAAGAACTTAAAGCTCTGGTCATTGCACTCGGCATGGGAATAGCCGACAGTCTCAATCCGGATAAATTGCGCTACCACCGCGTTATCATCATGACTGACGCAGACGTAGACGGAGAACACATCATGACGCTCCTTCTCACGTTTTTTTACCGGCATGTGCCGTATGTCGTGGAACACGGACACCTCTATATCGCTCAACCGCCGCTGTATAAAATCACGGCGGGAAAAAATACCTGGTATGCGTATTCGGATCTGGAACGCGATGATCTTCTGAAAGCTCATAAACAAGACATGAAGGGAATTCCCAATATCCAGCGGTATAAGGGTTTGGGAGAAATGAACCCGGAGCAATTGTGGGATACCACCATGAATCCGCAAAACCGGATCATACGGCAGGTGACTGTCGCCGATACGGCGATTGCCGATCAGGTCTTTACCACGCTTATGGGTGAAGAGGTAGCATCACGGAAACGGTTTATCCAAACGCACGCCAAGTCAGCAACCTTAGATATATAGATAAAAGCTGACGCGGTCCCGAGTAATCGAAGGACGAAATCCGAATATCGAAATTCGAAACAATATATAAATTCAAATTTTTAATATTTTAATATTTTAATTTGTTTCGATTTTCGTGCTTCGTGCTTCGGATTTCTTAAAAAATAGTATATAATGTTCAAATTAAATACAACTGCCTAAAAAATTTTATTTAAAGGAGGACACACATGGACATCCAACTCATCGCACTCTTTACCGCACCTATCACGTCTCTTCTTGCCCTCGGATACGGCATTTACCGCATAAAAGACGTCCTTTCACAACCTGAAGGAAATGCGGAACTGAAATCCATTGCAAAAGCAGTATCAGACGGAGCGATGGCGTACCTGGCACGGCAATTTAAAGTAATCCTGCCCTTTACGATCATCCTTGCTGTCCTCATTGCCCTTACTCTCGGAGTTGGCATTGCTACGACATTTCTTTTGGGAGCCATATTTTCTGCCATCATCGGATACGTCGGTATGTGGGTGGCAGTCAAAGCAAACGTACGGACTGCCAATGCAGCTCTCAAAGGCCTGAATCCGGCGCTCCGCGTTTCCTTTGGCGCAGGTACGGTAAACGGCATGTTAGTCGTCGGTCTTGGACTTCTGGGTATATCCATTATATATATGTGGGCGTACTTTAGTTTTTCGAAAGTTGGCGCTGACATGGTAGCACGGGAGGCAACAACGGTACTTACCGGTTATGGATTCGGAGCTGCTCTTATTGCACTGTTTATGCGGGTCGGAGGCGGTATTTTTACCAAAGCAGCAGATGTGGGAGCGGATCTAGTCGGTAAGATTGAAAAAGGCATACCGGAGGATGACAAAAGAAATCCTGCAACGATTGCTGATAATGTCGGGGACAATGTCGGGGACTGCGCTGGAATGGCTGCTGATGTTTTTGAATCATACGCCCTTACCATCATTGCAGCCATGATTCTGGGGGGCACGATGTTTGGACTGAAAGGCGTTGTATTTCCCCTCCTTGCCAGATCTGGAGCTATTCTTACATCGATATTAGGGACATTCTTTGTCAAAGCAAAAAATGATAAAGAGGATGCGATTAAACCGCTTATCCGCGGATTTATCGTCTCGGCCGGATCTTCTATTCTCATTTTCTTGGGGCTATCCTATTATCTTTTAGGAGATATACGGGCCGGGTATGCAGCAGTTTCCGGAATTGTTGCTATGCTTGGACTTCTTTATATAACGAAATATTACACGGGTCCCGGGGAAAAACCGATTGTCGGGATCGCTACTGCCAGTAGGACCGGGGCCGGAACCAATCTCATTGCCGGGCTTTCCTATGGTATGGAATCGACATTTTTCTCGGTTCTTGTTGTTGCCTCGGCAATCATGGCAGGATATAGTTTCTTAGGATT
Source organism: Patescibacteria group bacterium (assembly GCA_003545435.1). GTDB lineage: Bacteria > Patescibacteriota > Microgenomatia > UBA10105 > UBA927 > UBA10108. Next base: position 25,392 of record DPYI01000059.1, read on the forward strand.
TTACGGCATATCGTTGGTTGGTATGGGGATGCTTGCCACAACCGGCATCATCATGGCCCTGGACACGTTTGGCCCGATTTCGGATAATGCCCAAGGCATGGTAGAAATGGCAGGACTCAAAGGAAAGGCACCCATCGTAACCGGAGGACTGGATGCAGTGGGAAATACGACCAAAGCTCTTACAAAAGGATTTGCGGTGGGGTCTGCGGCCGTAGCAGCCAGTTCCCTGTTTGCAACCTATTTTGAAGTCACGGGGCTAACTTCGATTGATATGGCAAGTCCGAAAGTGTTTGTGGGCATTCTTTTGGGCGGTTCGCTCCCGTTTTTATTCAGCTCGCGCCTCATCGGATCCGTAGGGCGGGCGGCGTTTGATGTTGTTGAAGAGGTTCGACGCCAGTTTAGGGAAATAAAAGGAATTATGGAAGGGAAACAGCTTCCAAATTATGCCCGGGCGGTTGAAATTGTCACACAGGCGGCTCAAAGGGAACTGGTCGTGCCAGCTCTTATCGTCGTTGCCTCACCACTCCTGGCAGCGCTTTTAGGTGCAGAAGCTCTCGGTGGGTTTTTAGGAGGAGTCGTGGTCGTCGGACTCATGCTGGCTTTTTTTATGTGCAACACCGGAGGAGCATGGGACAATGCAAAAAAATATATCGAGGACGGACATTTTGGCGGAAAAGGAGGAGATACGCATAAAGCTGCGGTGGTGGGCGACACGGTCGGGGATCCACTGAAGGATACGTCCGGACCGGCTCTCAACCCAATGATGAAAATTGTACAAATTGTGGCAATCCTGATTGCTCCGTTTGTCATACAGCTAGTAGGAAAATAATACGTATAAAATAGACCAGATGACGTGAACGAAGGGATTACATTCGATAAAGCGCGCGGGGAGTGTAAAAAATTTTCTTCGGCTTCACTTCCTCTTTAGGATGAAGTATATGGAGAAATAAACGCTTGGAACTGAAGTCCGAAAAAATTTTTTATACGACCTCAGCGCGCACATAACATCAACATGAATATCGGTAAAGTCACTCCATCTGAAATTACATCGGAAATGCAGAAAGCGTATCTTGACTACGCGATGTCCGTCATCGTGTCCCGCGCTCTTCCTGATGTCAAAGACGGCCTGAAACCCGTCCACAGAAGAATCCTCTATGCCATGCACAAGATCGGACTGGTACACAATGCCAAATACAGGAAAAGCGCATCCGTTGTGGGAGAAGTTTTAGGAAAGTACCATCCGCACGGCGACGCATCCGTCTATGAGGCGCTCGTTCGTCTGGCACAGGACTTCTCCATGCGGTATCCCCTGGTTGACGGACAGGGAAACTTCGGCTCGATTGACGGAGACCCGCCTGCTGCCATGCGGTATACGGAATGCCGGCTTTCAGCAATTGCATCCGAAATGCTTTTAGAAATTGATAAGAATACCGTAAATTTTTTACCGAATTTTGATAATACCATTGAGGAGCCTATGTACCTTCCGGCCAAACTTCCCAATCTCCTTCTCATGGGATCGGAAGGAATTGCCGTGGGTATGGCCACCAAAATCCCTCCGCACAATTTAGGGGAAGTGGTGGACGCACTGGTATATATGATAGGGAAGCTTTCGGTTACAGGTGAAAAACCAAACGATTCACTATCAAGGGAAGATAACGCAAACCGGTTCCACATATCCCACAAAGCGCAAATCACGTTCGATGTTACCCTTGAGGAACTCATGCAGTTTGTCCAGGGACCGGATTTCCCCACAGCCGGAGCTATATATGACATTGAACAGATCCGCTCTGCCTACGGTACGGGTAAAGGAAAAATCGTCATGAGAGGGAAAGCGGAAATTGAAGACATCGGGCAGGGAAAATCCGCAATTGCCATTACCGAACTCCCGTATCAGGTCAATAAAGCACATCTGGTTGCTAAAATTGCGGATCTTGTCAAAGAGAAAAAAGTAGAGGGAATTTCGGATCTTCGGGACGAATCCGACCGGCACGGAATCCGGATATGCGTGGAGCTGAAACGCGATGCCAGACCCAAACAGGTTCTGAACAATCTCTATAAATACACGGATCTTCAGACTACATTTCCTGCCAACATTGTAGCTTTGGTTGATAATACGCCGCAAACGTGCACACTCAAACTCATTTTAGAAGAATATCTCAAACACCGCCATGAAGTCATCCGGAGAAGAAGTGAATTTGAACTTGAAGAAGCAAAAAGCCGGGAGCATATTCTGGAAGGGTTGAAAATCGCCGTGGACCACATCGATGAAGTGATTTCCATAATCAAAAAAAGCAAAGATGCGGACGAGGCAAAAATCCGGTTGATGAAACGGTTCAGTTTAACCGATATCCAAACAACAGCAATTTTGGATATGCAGCTGAGAAGACTGGCTGCTTTAGAACGGGAAAAAATCGAGGACGAACTTGCCATGGTCAGAGAAACCATACAGTACCTGAATGATTTGTTAGCCCACCCTGCAAAAATGTTTATCGTCATAAAAGATGAACTTCTGAAACTCAAGGAAAAATACGGTGATCCCCGAAAAACCCGGGTGGTAAAAAGCAAAGTCGGGGAATTTTCCGACGAGCAGCTCATCCAAAACGAAGATGTCATCATCACGATGAGTGAATCCGGCTATATCAAGCGCGTACCAAGAACGACCTTTAAAATGCAGGAGCGGGGAGGTAAAGGCGTCATCGGGATGACGACCAAAGAAGAAGATATTATCGACCGCCTGGTGTCTGCCCAAACCCATGACAATCTCTTGTTTTTTACGGATAAAGGCAAAGTCTATCAGGTCCGCGTCTGGGATCTCCCTGAGGGAACGCGCCAGTCCAAAGGACAGGCAGTCGTCAATCTCATCAACATTGAGGCGACCGAACGGGTGACATCCATGCTTTCCTATACCCTCAAACGCCAGGAACAGAAAGAAAAGGGGATTGACTACATCATCATGGCAACCAAAAAAGGTGTCGTGAAAAAAACGCGCGTATCCGAATATGAAAACATCAGAAGAAACGGACTTCTGGCTATCAAACTGGAATCAGGTGATGAGCTTGCATGGGCAAAGCTGACGAGCGGCTCCGATGAACTCCTCTTGGTGACCCACCTTGGCAAATCCATCCGGTTTAAAGAAGATGAGGTTCGCTCAACTGCCAGAGACACGATGGGCGTGCGGGGAGTGCTTCTGACCGGTTTGGATTTTCTGGTCAGCATGGATGTGATTACTTCGGAAAACAAGAAAACAGATTTCCTTACGATCATGGAAAAGGGGATCGGTAAAAAAACCGCGATCCCGGATTTTCCCCGGCAGCGCCGGGGCGGACAGGGAATAAAAGTTGCGGAAGTCAAAGATAAAACCGGAAAAGTGGTCGTATCCCAGATCGTTCCGACCGGTACGGAGGCCGTCATCATTACATCAACAAAAGGACAAGTGGTTAAACTCCCAATTGACTCAATCCCACGATTAGGTCGGGCCACCTCCGGCGTCATCCTGATGCGCTTTACGGATAAAAGTGATACGATCGCCGCTGCAACGTGTTTAACGAAGTGATTCTCCTGCCTTTCCTATTCCATAGCCACAAAAATTATTTTCCATGCAGTAGAGGATTTTCCTATGTTTTTCTTTTTTGAATGGAAGTGCGATATACTACCCTCATGATCATCGACGGAAAACAGATTGCAGATGAAATGCTTCAAAAACTCCAAGCCGAAGTTTCTCAACTGAAACACAAAGGAGTAACGCCGACCCTCGCAGTCATTCTTGTCGGAGACAATCCGGAATCGATGTCGTATGTCCGGCAAAAACAGAAAACAGCTGATTCCATTCATGTGGAGGTCAGGGTCATCCGATACCCGCAAACAGTCAGTCAAGCAATTATCAATAAAACAATTGAACAATGTAACAATGATTCTCATATTCACGGAATCATCATCCAGCGGCCGCTTCCCGAGCACCTGCAGGATCCGCAACTTCTCAACAGCATTGATCCTTCCAAAGACGTAGATGGATTTGTACCGGGATCGAAATTTAACGTTCCGGTGGCTCTGGCGACAGAAAAAATACTTGAGCAAATCTATAAATTTCAAATATTAAATGACGAATCAATGCAACAATTGAACAACCCGCTTCGACTCAAACCTATCAGCGAGGCGAGTGAAACAATGAAACAATTTTTTCTATGGCTTAAAAAACAACATGTTGTCGTTATCGGCAGGGGAGAGACAGGAGGAAAACCGATTGCTGAATATTTGATACAACAAGGCTGCAATGTTTCCGTTGTCCATTCCCAGACATCAGAAGAAGAAAAACAGAGGGTATTAAAAAACGCAGATATCATTATTAGTTGCGTAGGGAAAAAGAGCATTGTTACACCCGATATAATAAAAAAAGGCGTTATCCTTATTTCCATCGGCATTTCCAAGGGTGATGATGGAATATTGCATGGCGACTATGAAGAAGACGAAATCAAACATATCGCTTCCTTTTACACCCCGACCCCGGGCGGCGTGGGACCGGTCAACGTAGCCTGCCTCATGNNTTTACTATAAGGCTTGCGGGGACGTGCCGTTTCGGAGTACAATAATCCAACTTTACCCCGTTCCGACAAGAAAAATTAGGGAGCACTCTATGGGCAGATCGCATGTCGCACCGATTCAACAACCATCCAATTATACCTGCGGACCGGCAGCGCTCAAAACTGCACTTCACATATTCGGCATTCATAAATCACTGGAATCGCTTATTGAACTGTGCAAAACCACAAGAAACGGAACAACGACAAAAAATCTCATTCGGGCAATCAGTACATTCGGATTTCCGGTATTGGCCATAGAATACGCGACGCTCACGCATCTTCAGAGCGCCCTCAAATACTCGCCGAATAATGTCCGAGCGATTATGGTAAGTTATCTCTATGATCTGGATAAAAAAAACCGTCCGCATCCGGATTCCGGCCATTGGGCAACCGTATCATCCTATTTGCCTAGCAAAAATAGAATTGTTCTTTTTGACAGCGCCTCCAATTCAAGGAAATCATACAACTGGCAGGAATTCCGCAAGAGATGGAAAGATTACGACTGGAAACGGAAAAAGGTGGGGCTCAGAGGCCATAAATTTCAGCTTATCCGCCACTGGCAGCCTCAACTTATGTTTGTTTTTGGGAAAAGCGTTGAGAGTCTGCCGAAGTTTTCGATTTCTACATCAAAACTCTTCCTTCCTTCTTAACGGATTTCTCCTGAGAACCGAACGGATGATGTCCCATATCAAATCAGGAAACGTCATGCCTGCGGCTTTTGCAGACATGGTCATGCTGTAGAGTTCATCATCATCCAGTCCCGGATTGGGATTTGCCTCCAGAATCAGAAGCGTATGATCATTCTTAAGCCGCGCATCAATTCTCGTAAAATCCCGGAATCCCAATACCACAAACGTACGCTTTACAATACGTTCAAACATGAGGAGTTGTTCTTCTGATAAAACAGCAAGAACGGTTTTTGACCGGAAATACTCCGGATCATTTTCATTCCATCGTTCGGAAAATGTCAAAAATTCCGGATGTGGAGACGGTTTGTAGACGATTTCAGCAGGAGGCAGCATGAGAGGTCCCTCCTCTTTTTCCAGCACAGTGATCTGGAATTCTCTCCCTGTAATAAATTCTTCTGCATAGACATCCTGCCCAAACCTCCTTATGCGATCCTGGACAACTGTTTGTAACGCATCTTTATCCTTTACAAACGACGTTTTTTCAATCCCCACACTGCAGTGTTCATGAGCGAGCTTTACGATAACCGGAAAAACAAACGGTGTATATATTTTTTCTTTTCCTCCTGTGTGAAACACCTGCCAGGCCGGAGTCGGAAGTCTATGCAAATCAAGAGCTTTTTTCATCATCACCTTATCAACAAAGGTAAAATTCTCATATGTCGCTCCTGCAAACGGAATCCCGTGTTTCGTGAGCTCTTCCATAGCCTGTAAGCTCAGAGGAAGATCCGAACCTGTCCAATCAATAAGGTTTATGATGCAATCAGCACGTATATTCGCAATGGTTTTTTGAATCGAATATTCGGAAAGTCCAACCAACTTCGGAGTGGCCCCTTTGGTGATGAGAGCTTGGGCAATTTTTTTGGCGGAAAGTACCGTATCCTCCTCTGCTATCGAGTATGGACCTTGTAAGGCACGTTTGGTGGGCTCGCTATAGAGAATTGCGATTGTCATTGTCGATGAAATCGTTCATGAATTTTTTTTAATTGCGGGTTGGTAATATGAGTATAAATTTGCGTCGTGGAAATATTTTTGTGCCCGAGCATTTCCTGGATCGCCCGAAGGTCTGCTCCAGCTGACAGAAGATCGGTAGCGAAACTATGGCGAAGACCGTGCGGTGTGATTTTCATGGATAACTTTGCCTTCTTTACGTATTTTTCCACAGACCGTTCAACGGATCGAGCTGACAACCGCAGGCTTTCCCCAAACCGATCGTTGTCCTTTGGTTTTTTTCCGCCGTAACGGATAAAAAGAGGAGGAAGCATGTCCGTTCTGTTCTCCATGTATCGGGATAGCCACCGTACGGCAGAATCGGATAAAAAGACGACTCTGGGCCGCCTTCCTTTCCCGATGACGCCGAATTCTTTCCGGTCAAAATTTATTTGATCCCGATTAAGTTTCACTAATTCTGACACGCGAAGTCCTGTGGAAAAAAGCGTTTCCAGAATTGCCTTGTCCCGGAGACCATCCGGCTTTCCGATTTCAGGCATGGAAAGCAATCGCTCTACGTCATCTCTTCCTAAAAATTTCAGGCTGCGCGATTCTGCTTTTGGCAGGTCAATTCTGTCGGGAGATACGACAGGAATGTCCCGTTTGATACAGTATTTTAAAAATGACCGCAATGCAATAAGATGATAGTTTTGCGTGATGCGTTTGAGCGTTATCCCTTTCTCATACGCATACCGGGATAGAAACAGCCGATACTGCCGTATGGATTCTAATGTAATATGGCTTGTTGTTACCTTCTGCCATTGGATGCGATGTGCATCATGATCTTCCCTATCAGGGGAGGAGAGTGAACCGGAGGAGAGAAAGTCCATGAATCGGTTCAGGTAATGCCGGTAATTTCGGATTGTGAGATGTGAAACATTCCGTTCAATTTCCAGATGTTCCAAAAATTGATCAACAAGCGTAGGAAGATTCATAAGTTAATAAAGTTTATAAAGTTGAAAGTTCGTAAAGTAATTCTTTGAAAATATGTCACTACAATTAACAATGTACGACTTATGTGACATTGTCAAGATACCAGTTGGTCTTATGTGTTTTCGTATCGTATACTTACATAATGAAACTCGGTATAAAAGTCGGCCCTCAAAAACACAGTATTGATGATCTGGAAGAAACACACGCTCCGTTTGCGGAAGTCTGGTTTCAGATAGATAAAAAGGACGACTACAATGAGCTTTTTTCATATCTTACAAAGAGAAAGATTGATGCGGGACTCCATTTCTGGGGATTAACACGCGACGGATTCATGCCGACCATCTCATACAATGATCCCGCTCTATTGCAGGAATCAGTTGATTTAATCAGACAAACCATTGATATTGCAGCAGACAACCATTTTTCCTACGTCAATATCCATCCCGGAAACCGGGTAAGAATGCGTGTTGATTTCCAAACGCATATTTTTACGCCGGCATCGGATCCTGCGCAAACAAAAATAATTGAAGATCAATTTCTGGGAACCATCCACAATCTCTCTGTCTATAGCAGCAGTAGGAATGTCGTCTTAACCGTCGAAACAGTCCCGATGAACATCGTCAAACCATGGGATGGAAACCGATCAGGAAAAACGTACCCTCGGTTGGGATCTGTAACTCCCAAAAATTGAGGCTGGTTTTGAGCTCCTGTAGTGCCCCAGGACGGCTTTCTCACTCCATCAACGTATATGATTACGTCTTGTATTTAGATGATAATACCGACCTATCCGTGAAATGGGGGAGAGGGAGGAATTTCACGAAAAATCATGAAAAACCCGTGAGCAGAACCCCGAAAAACAGGGACGGGAAATCGATATATTTTTTTGTTAAATCTTGGTGGAGAATAAAATAAATGTTTACAAATAATTTTCCATTTTCCATTTTCAATTCGTCAGCTAACAGACCACTCCCCCCAAGCGCCTCCAACCCATAACGTCGTAAAAGTATTATTGTACGACATTATAGACCAGATTCCCTCTATATGCTGCCTTGTGGTTTATTTATATGTCTTCCTAGGGTAAAGACGTTGAATATCTAAAAGCTCCTCAGATGCCCTGCAAGGCATCTCTCTCCATAATCCCTATATCTTTTTTCCATAAATCCTTTACTTTAGTAAGAAGCATCGTTACGTAAAGAGGAGCACAGGTACCCTCCGGCAGAAATACTCTTCATTCTTGCTTGAGCTTCACCCTTGTGAATACATAAAGCGCGCCATGAGAATATGTTAACGTGGAAATATAAACTGGTGCATACAACACAATACTAGTGTTCGGGTTTTATATAGTAGTTTAATTTAGCAAGTATTAATGCGACAAACTCATATTTTTGAAGCTAAATTTGAATAATTGTTTATAAATTCTCAAAGGAGGAAATAGAGCGAAATGACGGCCTAAATTGACACTTTCAAGGCCTGCCTCGCCTCGCGAGAGGATACTTCAAATCAATACGATTTTAAGGCTAGCTAGCCTCGACTGGAAAAGACAGTGTATAGCGAGTCAAGAAAGGGAATTCTCAGTTAGCACTCAAGGCTACACGGCTTCAAATTAAGTATATTTAGCCCATTAATACAATCTGAAGGTCAATTTTTAAAGCTATTTTTCAAGAAAAAAAAGCCTTGTTAAATATCTATTTTGGATTGCTATTAAGCTCTAAACATTACTTTTTGAGGCTAATAATCTACAATGGGATATATATGAAAAATTCAGGTTAGAGCGTAGTAGCAAGAAGAATACCTGTTTTGGAAGCTACTTTCTTCTCTGTCGGGTACTTCTTCTCAAGGATATCCTTGAGGCTAAAAACCTGATCGTGAAGCTGTGAAATGCTCTTCCAGACGTCGTGAAATATATTATCCACATCACTATAGGCTTAATTCCCTCATCAGTATCAAACTATATCACTATCCTCCCCCAACCTTTTTTCATATACCCCTCCAGCGCGTTGTTGCTAAAAATATTGCGCAGATAATGATACAAACAAGAAAAAATTCAATAACGGTTTTTTTGTACATCTTCTCAACAAGGTACTGCTGGGCCATACCGACGAGGCTGTAAAATACCGAAGCGATAAACAGCGCTGCCATCATCCGAGGTACCGGCCAAAACGATAAAATCCAGGTCAACTGGATCATGACAGCAGTAAGGGCAATGGTGGTAGATACTAATCTTCCGCTCACCTTCTCTTCCAGCTCCATAGCCCAAAGGGACTGAAAAATGAGTATAAAACTTAAAATGCCGATACCGATTATGTTCGGAAACGGTCCGAAACGAAAGGCAAATATCGTCTGCACAAATAAAAAATATGTGACAAACGACAAAAGAAATCCGACGGAATGGGCGGCCCTCAGAAGCGCAATCGTCCGGTTTGCTGCAACATTATAAATGTTCTCCGTAAGAAGCAACGCATAAAATCCGAAGGCGTATAAAAGCGCAATAGGAATCCTTGTCAGCCAGCGCACCGGAAGAAGGAAATAAAAGAGCGCCACAGCTGCAGAATACAGCGTCGGAAGAATCAAAAGTGTAATCCACTCAATCCCCTTTACATCTTCATGAAGACATACTGCCGTGAGGACAAACGTAAAGAACGATAATGCCAATACACACGCGTACCGGTAATCCGAGGGAACGACTTGGGTAAGAATCAGAATAACCGTCAGGACCACTGTGGCCAGAACAAACCATTGGCGTTTGGAAAGCCCGATTTTTGTAAACCATCCTGAAAACAACTTCATGGTCAATTTCATTTTTTTTAGGTATTGGTAAAAACGCGCTGTATATCCTCGCTTTGCTCTAATCGCTCAACAAGCGTATCAATAATTTCCTGTTTTTCCGAAGGCACTATAATCCCCGCTTTTGCCTGCATAACAACAGAGGAAGAATCGATTGTGACGTTTTTTTCTTCCAATTTTGTTTTTATACGATATAACGATTCGGGTGCGGTATATACTTCAAATACATCCTCCTGTTCTTGCACATCCTCAGCCCCGAACTCCAGAACATACCCGAATATCGTATCATAGGAACACGTCTCCTTTGGGACAAGTATGACACCCCGGCAATCAAAAAGATACGTTACCGCCCCCGGGCCGGCCATAGATCCGCCTTGGTGTTCAAGAGTTTGTTTGATAAAAGATACGGTTCTGTTCATGTTGTCTGTAGCAGCCTCTATGTAGAAAGCTATCCCAAACGGACCGTATGCTTCATACGCAACCTGATGCAACTCTTGGGCGTCCGTTCCTTTTGCTTTCTCCATTGCCCGCTGGATATTTTCTTTGGGCATATTGACAGCCCTGGCTTTTTCAACAGCCAACCGCAGATGAAAATTCGTATTCGGATCCGTCACGCCGCCTCCCTCTTTGACAGCAATCGTGATAGCGCGGGTTGCTTTGGTAAATGCCGCTCCCTTTAGAACGTCCGTTGTTGCCTTTTGATGTTTTACCTTCGACCATTTTGAATGACCGGACATAGAAATATTAAATTTAAAATTTGAAATTTAAAATTTTCAATTTCTATTGTACCTTCCATATTGACTTTTCTCAAGAAAACAGTATGCTGTTTTTCATGACTGACAGCACACTCAGTGATGCAGCCGTCACCGCTGCCCTATCTCAAAACTGGCAGGAAGCAATTACGGTCAATAAAAAAATACTCCAGGAGTCTCCGAAAAATATCGGAGCGCTCAACCGTCTGGGTTTTGCACTTCTCAAAACCGGCAAAATTCTCCAGGGTAAACAGATGTTTGAGAAAGTGCTGAAACTCGATTCCTACAACAGAATTGCCGGAAATAACATAAAAAAAATCCATGCGATGAAAAAAAATTGTATGGATGTCATCCGCGATTGCCCCATATCGCCGTTGCTATTTCTGGAAGAACCCGGGAAAACAAAAATAGTTGACTGCGTTAATATAGCGTCTACTCAGATACTTTCCGCGCTCTCGTGCGGTCAGGAAGTTTTTTTCAAACTGAAAAAACACAGCATTGATATCCGCGATGCTAAGGGAACCTATATCGGTGCCCTGCCGGATGACCTTTCGTTTAAACTTCTCATGTTTATCAAAGCGGGAAACCGCTATTCTGCGCATATTAAGCGCATCGCCAAATCCTGCGTGTCTATCTTTATCCGCGAGATACACCGGGGAAAAAAATTCCAGAACCAATCGTCATTCAGCGGAACGACCAGCTATATCCCCTACGCTCACGATCATGAAACTACCGAAGGGAGACAAAAAGGAGATTTGGATAAACCGAATGAGGAAGAAGAACATTAATAAGAAACATATCTCTTCTCAAAATCCGTACCGATAAGGAGCGTCACATCGCTTCTGGAATCAGTCATCTCCTCCTGGATGAAACAGCCGTAGAGCCATACCAGTGTCTTTACCGTAACCGTTTGGAGAACTTCACGTTTCCCCCGCAGTATGCATTGGCTCGTTTTGACAGTTTCGTCGTTATCTATCGAACTGACGTGAAATCCTGAACTTTCTATGACACGGGATACTTTTTGGGCAAGTCCCGGAGTGCGGGTAGTATTATAGACGGCAATCCGCAGATTTTCTTTCCGGATTTGGGCATCTTCTGCAAGCGTCCCAAAAAGAAGAGCCAATTTTCCGGTATCGATCTTTTTAACCGATGTCCCGTCCGCAAGGGTTCCATCGATAAAAACAGCCTGGTTTTTCAGGTCAAAAAATGAAATCTCGGTTGGATTCATACTCTGAAATGCACGGGATATTTTCATAAAAAGCCAAGGGTGAATATTGGTCCTTTTTTTATCAACAAGAGTCCTCAAAAATGAGGAAAACGACAAAGCGTTCCCTATGTGGTTCCTTAAGGTTTCAGATGCTCCGATCTGTTTTGACGGTTCGACAAAAAAACGGACGGGAATACCGATTGCCTCCTCTAACGTCTCGGTAAAAATAACCCCGCGCCGCTTATCTATCCTATCCAGTTTCCAGACAGAAGACAGTGGGTATGCTCCGTATCCCCGGGTTACATCCACATACACATCAGAAGGAATACTCACTGCTGTTATTGATGGACGCATGGGGTCATACGAGAAAACAACCGTGGGTTCCCCGACGACGGCTACCCCGATGCGNNAGAATTAAGGATATAAATACGTTTCCTTTAATGCTACAAGAGAATTGTCCCTAATAGCAAGACGTATGTGGTCCATAAGCCGGTTGATAAACGTGATGTTGTGGATCGTAGCCAGACGATATCCCAGTAATTCGCGAACCCGAAAAAGATGGTGGAGATATGCTCTTGAGAAATTCCTACAGGAATAACACAGACAATTTCTATCTACTGGGTCCAGATCGTTAGCATATTCCTCTTTTAAAATATCTATTTCAAATTTTCTGCTTTTATTTAGCATTTGGCATTTGACATTTGGCATTGTGTATACCCTCCCCATCCTTGCCAGTCTTGTGGGCTGGACGCAGTCAAACGTGTCGATGCCATGCTCAACAAGCGTGAATATGTCATCTATTTCCCCCACTCCCAAAAGGTGGCGCGGTTTTTCAGGAGGAAGGTGCGGTATCACCCAGTCCAAAACGTTTTTCATCTCTTCTTTGCTTTCCCCTACCGATACTCCGCCGATGGCCACGCCGTCAAACGGGAGAGAGGTAATGAATTTGGCTGATTCCTTCCGCAGATCTTCGTAGATGTTCCCCTGCACCACGCCATAGAGCGCCTGCGGCGCAATTTTCAATTTTAAATTTTCAATTTTCAATTTATTGTGTTCTTCCAAACTCCTTTCCGCCCAGCGGTGCGTCCTGTCCATTGCTTTTTGGGCATAGGCATGAGTTGTCGGATATGGCGTACATTCATCAAACGCGATGTGGATATCAGATTCCAAATCCCATTGAATTTTCATTGATTTTTCAGGGGTAAACCGATGCTGGCTCCCGTCCCAGTGTGAAGTAAATGTCACCCCTTCCTCGTCAATCACTACCAATTCGCCGATCGGTCGATAGTCATCAGGGTATACCCGGTGATGCTCTGCCTCCCCCTTTGACAGTTTCCGGGTAAATCGGTCCCGGTCAAGGACAGCAGATTCAGAAATGGCAATATTCACATATCGCTTTTTTCCAAGGGAAAATACCTGAAATCCTCCGCTGTCGGTAATAAGTGGTCCGTTCCACCCCATAAAGCCATGTAAACCGTGGAATTTTTTTATGATATCAATGCCGGGCTTGAGATATGCGTGGTATGTGTTGACAAAAAAGAGCTGAACGCCTAACATCTTCAACTCGTCCGGAGTAAGACTTTTCACCGTCGCCTGTGTTCCTACAGGTACGAAGCACGGAGTCCCAATATCCCCATGCGGAGTATGGATAACTCCCGTTCGCGCGTTGGTTTTTAGATCCTTATGTGTTTCCTTAAATCCGAATGTATTCACAATATCTTAATTGTATCACGCCACAACTTGACAGCAGAGTAGAGAGAGGGGTATTATTGCTCGCAACTGCATGAAAGGAGGTTGCTATGACAGCAATTGAATGCGGAGGATGTCGTAATTTTAAAGTAAAAACGGGCAGTGAACCCACAACAGACAGGCAGATGGCAGAATTAATGAAAGCTTGGGGTCATCATGTAGGCTCTAATTTTGAGGCTCTCATCGCAACAATGGACGATGTTGTTGCATTGGCAGTGGGAGAGAGAGATTCTCATCCTGAACGCACTTTTTCTCGCGTTCATGTACCGCAATTGAAGTATTTCGGTACTACGCCGGAAAGCGGTTTTGAAGATGCTCAAGTTGTTTAATATTTAAACTTACCCCGCCCCGCGCTCGATTTTCAGGCGGGAGATTTTACCGGAAAGATCTTTGCTAATCATGTTGTTTGGATATTTCATTCAATAATTCCGTCACTCTCAGGTCTTTTGCCCAGCGATGCAAATATTTTGCATCAAGTTTTTCTCTTTGTACCTCTACAATACCAACGCAATCCCGCATGTGACGCTCAGATGTAACTTGCATCACTCTTTTTTGCAATTCCTTCTGTATCTCTTTCTTGGAACGAATCCCTGTTGAGGTTATATTTTTGAGTGATAGTTCACGCACCAAATCAGAAAGCTTAAATGCCTGCTCCAAGCGCTTCTTCCCTGTCATCCTTCGGAGAATTGTTGCTTGATCCATAAACGCTCCTATCATATCACAAAACACGGTGTCTCAATGTCCCCGTGCGGCGTGTGGATGACGCCGGTCCGCGCACCGGTTTTTAGATCCCTCTGTTTTTCTTTAAATCCGAATGTATTCACAATATCTTATTGTATCACGCCGCTACCCCTTGACAGAAAGACAGAGAGAGAGGTATTATCCGCACAATAGTACTGTATGTAGTTAGAAAGGAATATATGGAAAAAAATGAACTTAAAGGAATTTCTATACCGATAGGGCCAGGTAAAGGAAAGTTAGAGTTCGTATGTTTTGCCATAGATGGGAAAACTGAAGCTAAAATAGATGCAATCGTCCCAAGAGAAGGGACTACCGAAGAAAGAATGGCAGCTCTTAATGACTTTTTGAGTTATATACCGCGTTGTACAACGCCAGTAAACTTGCTTGGCTTCGTGAAAGAGTATGGTGGAGATGTTATTCAGCAGGCGCTAAATGAAGGTAAACTATTTGTATAACGAAATTAGTTGTCATCCCGCCCCGTGCTCGATTTTCAGGCGTGAGATTTTACCGGACAGCTCATCGGAAATAAGGCAATTTTAAGGACTCATAATCCTTAAAATTTGACAATTTTAAGGATTTATGGTATTGTTTTCTCATGCTTACCCGGTGGTATCAAAACCTCGATGACTATATAAAACCAAATAAGGTTCTCGTACTCTATGGACCCAGACAGGTAGGAAAAACAACTCTGGTAACGTCCTACCTTGCTTCGACACAGTTTAAATACCGGCTGGACTCCGGAGATAATGTTTCTCTCCATGACGTGCTGGGGTCACAGCGATTTGACTCTATCCTTCCCTATGTCAACGGTTTGGAGCTTCTTGTTCTTGATGAGGCGCAGCGTATTCCCAATATCGGCATGGCACTGAAAATTATCGTAGACCAAGTGCCCGATATCCGCGTCATCGTGACGGGATCTGCTTCATTTGAGCTTGCCGGTCAAATCGGTGAACCGCTCACCGGAAGAAAACAAACGCTTATTCTGTATCCGATGGCACAAATGGAACTGAAAAAATATCATTCACCGTACGAACTCACTGAACACCTTTTTGAATATCTTATATTCGGCGGATATCCGCAAGTTATAACAGCCTCAACCAAAGAAGAAAAACGGGTACTGCTAACGGAAATCCTTAATTCTTATTTATTAAAGGACATATTGGAATTGCAGGAGGTCAAAGGATCCAAAGTGCTTCTCGATCTTCTCCGATTATTGGCATTCCAGGTCGGAAACGAAGTATCGTTATCCGAACTTGGCACTATTGTCGGACTTGATTATAAAACAGTTGCGCGATATCTGGATATTTTTGAAAAAGCGTTTATTCTTTTTGAACTGCGGGGGTATTCACGAAATCTCCGTACAGAAATCCGGAAAAAATCGAAATATTATTTTTTGGATAACGGAATCCGCAATGCACTCATCAATAACTTTAATGATATATCCGTTCGAAACGACATAGGAATATTATGGGAAAATTTTTGCGTTATCGAACGCATGAAGTATCAATCGTATACTCCGCTCTATGCAAATAATTATTTTTGGCGGACATGGGATCAAAAAGAAGTCGACTGGATAGAAGAACGTGAGGGAAAA
>DPYI01000054.1 GCA_003545435.1 Patescibacteria group bacterium
TCACAAGGTATCGGAGAGGAACAGACATATTATGATCAAACATATGCTGAAATTGCCAAGTCGCGAAGGAAGGGTGAGGCAAAACAGGGCGGGTGGGGCAAAAGCGAGCCATGGATGGTGGGAAGTGTTTCAGATGAATTAAACGCTCTGCAAAACAGAGATGCGGTGGTTGAATTCGGAACCAATGAGGGCGATTTCCTGCGCAGCTTCAAAGACGGGAGCGTCGTTGATGGTCAGCAGGCTCTACCTGCAGGTGTTTCCGTGATCGGATTTGACATCAACAGCGAGGCTCTGGAAATTGCCCGAAATAAAAATCCTGACATTGAATTTGTAGAAGCGGACATATCCCGTCCCGATCCTCCGAATCCAATAGCCGAAGCGCTTGCAGGTAAAAAGATACAGGTTAGCTTTGCTTCCCACACCCTCGAACACCTCTCCCAAACCCAACTCACCCAGTTTTTCAAAAATCTTGATGCGACCCTTGCTGACGACGGCGTATTGACCGCTATTGTTCCTGCAGAACCGATCAAAGGCATATTCACCATAGGGGTTGCCAAGGAGTATCTGGAAGCCAAAGAGGCTAGGAAATTGAACTGGTTTCTGGATTTCGGAAAAATCCTTGCTGCTGCCCAGGATCTGCACCGGACGCGGTTTACCTCACCGCGGTCATTTGAAAAATATCTGACAGACACCGGACTTGAAATTGACTATACCCGAAGCAGGTTTAGCCTGACTGCGATGGGCGCGCCAGCTGTCGGGGTGGTGATACGGAAGGAATCAGCCATTGCAGAAAATTTAGCTTCGCAAGGCGAGGCCTTGCGAAGCAAGAATGTCTGGACCCGATTTACCGACTGGCTGGCCGTGGTGAGGGGAGAGAGGGCGGAACAACCAGCTCTGGTGCAGGAGGCAATGGAAGAGTTCCAACCACAGGGAGCAGCTACTGATTATCAAGCGATTAATCAATCATTAATTACAGTTTCTGAAGATCAATTAATTCCGATTACTGAAGATATTACTCCTAATACATTGGATCATATTACAGATCTCAATGGTAAAGCCGAAGTAGGTGCATGGGTTAAACAATATTTGAATTTTATAAACCAAACCCAGCGTTTTTTGAAACCAACAGATCCGGTCGTACAAGAATTAGAAGAAAATCTAAATAGACTTGTTGATCTTCTTAATGGAGATAGAAGGAGACTCAGGAAAGAGAGTAAGTCATCCTATCCGGAAGATATGCCGCATATCAAATTGTATATTGCTGTAAATGGTCCGGTAAATGCACGTAGCCTGCCTGACGGGTCAATTGTCATAAACCAATCTCTCATTAATATTATGCAATCCAAAGATGAAATCATGGCTATATTAGTGCATGAGCTGTCTCATTTTGAAGATTATTTTTTGAGATGGCGGGATTATTTATACAACGCAGTTAGAATTTCATTAAAAGCAGAACCGTTGATCCAGCGTCTGCAAGAATATAAAGCGGATTTCGTCGGAATAAGATTAAAACGCATTAATTGTAACGGTCAGGCAATGGTATCGGCACTTGAAAACTTAGATGCGTATGATCAGTACATATCAAAAAAACCAGCACCTTTCTTAAAGAGGATTATAGATTCTCTATATAAAAGGATAGGGATAGAAACATACGAACAGTTTCTCATAAAGATAAAAGCTGACGTTGCCCATGGGGTTGTATCTAATCGAACCGGAGCCCAGGAGGCAGCAAATAAATTTATCGAGCAGGGAGGAGAAGCAATCAGGCCGAGAGAAGTTCCGTCGGACTGGAAAAGGAAATCCACATCGGATACCGATCCGTATACAGCATTATATGAAAATGAGTTTGATGAGAAATGGCAGGAACAGTTCAAGTCAGCTCCATCATATGTCAGGCAGAAATTTGTAAGAGAGTTTATAGGTAGGTTTGTTCACGATATGGTTCTACAACAACAATGGTACAAAATTAGCCGTGACCATCATGTGTCTTATGAAATGCCAACAAGGGCATATTTCGTCCAACGCATATATGACCGAAGGTTGATAAAAAGTTTTACCGCACAGCAGGTGTCGATGATCAGGAAAATTCAGTTTGTATTAAATGTATTAGCAGCAGAAGCAAAAATACCACAAGATCGGGAAAAAATATTCAGACAACTGTTTCTCACTTCTTCTTTCAGTGCAAATAATGAAAATATGTTCACAAAATTAGTTGATCTTCTTGCAGGTGGCCTGCTGCCTGCTGTTACGAATGTTGGCGACCCAACAGCAGAAGGAAAAGAATTGCTTTCTACAATTGACATAACCGCTAGAGAAATGACTGTCCCGGACGTCCAAGCAATTCTTGATGAGGCTTACTGGAGATCAGTGTTTGATATGATCGGTTTAGATGGGAACAAATTATATGATCCCAGAAGCATAATAGACAAACTTGTTTCCACATATAAGCGGGAAGAACTATTTTCTGAGCTTTATGGTGATGTGAGTGATCCTGAAGATACGGCAATAGTTATTCACCTGAAACGGCATGCTGAGTTTATTCTTTCGTTTCCTGATTCTACATGGTATGACAAGGAAAAAATTTTTATCGGAGAGTATAGTACTGGCGGTGGAATACTGGATAGCATAATAAAAAAAGTCATTTACAGAGATGATGAGTCAAACGAATATGTTTTTAATAAGCGCAGGTTTGACGTATTGCTGGAATTTTTCCGGTTAATACAATCAAAATATCCGGATATTAGTTCCGAAGCATTATATTATCGAATTACCAAAGAATATGATTTCCTGCATCTACCAATTAAAGATAATCTTCAGATTAAAAATTTCCTGATCAAGACACTCAACCTGACTATATCACTTGAAACAGAGGAGGCGTTTTTTACTGCTCTTTTCATAAAAGATGCACCTTCTTTACGACGGTTGCTTATTGAGGCTCCTGATGAATTATCCGGTTTTATCTATCAGGCTCAAAACAATCCAAAAGATGTCCCAAGCGAATATGAATTATGGCTTAAGGAGGAAGTAGACGCTTTTATTAATAGCGACGATTTTGTACATGCCAAATGGGAATTAACAAAAACCGGACGTTTTGGAAATGTTATTCAAACCCCGCTTCCTCAAAAGCTATTTGGATTCGAACATGAAGTGAAACTTGGTTTTGCAGAAACGATGGAGGAGCGGATAGCTATAAGTGCGCAGGTTCAGAATAGGCATGTAGACTATATCCAATCGCTTGACGACATTCACCAACTGGGCAGATATATTCATGATGTGCTGAATACAGGTTCATATTCAATCGATGCAAAAACCAATTACTTACAGAACATTGACGCAGTTCATTCCTTTCCGTTATTTAAACGTGGTCAAACCATCGTTTTGGCTATGGATGCACATACATTCACACAGGCACGCGAAGCATATATTGCTGCGGTTCAATTTTTAGTCCGAATTAGTGAGGGAGGAGAGTATGAATTATCTTGGAGAGATAAGATTCCGTTTTTCGGCCGTGTAACTCAAGAAACATATTATTTGGAACCGTTCATTGGTCACTTCCTTGATGCAATTGCCAATTTATATCCGAATGATATACAGACAAACCCCGAAGAAGCTATTAGTTATTATAATGCCCTGAAAACACTTCCGGACAGCGATTTTAAACGCAGGTTAATGGATCACATACAGACGCTTCTGATACAACAATTGCCGTTTGATAGAGTGTTGACGTTTGTGTCAAATAATATTTCCGGTGACGCCAATTTAGAACTGGGTGTTACATTACTTCGATTCCGAATTCAAACGTATGACGAATATAAGAAATTTCTGAAAGAATTCGGCGAGGATTTCTTGAAGAAACTGACAGAGGGGACAGTGCTCAAAGCTAGCGCCGGTGTTATCTTGGATACGCTTATCACAAGTATTATGAATTCCGGTAGCGCATTTGAGTTTTTCACTGCCGCGCTTACCGGCGATGACAAAAGTCTCAGATATTTTTTAGGTAAAGCATATAGGGGGTACGTAAATAATTTTAAAAATATTTCAATTGATGAGCAAGGAAATCTATATGGACCAGGCGCTCAAGATATTCTTCTATTTGATGAAGTCATGGCACGTTTGTATAACATGACCAAACTTCAAAAAGCAGCGCTGCTTTTCCGGATATTATCAGACAGTAAAAGCGGTATCCTGCAGAATCAGTCATTGCATACAAAAATTGCTGATTTAGTACTTGGAAAAATTGATGATTCTTCGAAAATGAAATCGTTTTTGAAGAAAATAATCCTTGCTGTTCTTCAGCAGGACCGCGCACGCACCAAAGTAGCAATCGGAGTATCAATGAGTTTGTCTGACTTATTCCTGCAAAAAATCAGGGATGATGACAATACGTATGCAGCAGCACGGATAGCTGAGGAGGAAAAATCAGATTATGCATCAGAAAAAGAAATTCAAGAAGAAAAAGATAAGATTAAAAAATTATTCGATCAGAAGAAACAAAATGTATTAGCTGATAGTAGAAACAACGATCCCGTGGTTATACTCTTGCGCGGACAGTTAGACAGTCTCTATGATCAAGCGTACAGAAATCTGAATATAGAGAAATCTAATGGTTTAAGCATAAACCAGCAACTCGTTAGTAGAGTCAAGTCTTCAAGATTTATAGTTGAAGTTGGTAAAACGCTTGGAGCGCTTGGCGTCCGTTTTCTTCAGGTTATGGGACAGTATTTTACTATATCACCCGAGATGCAGGAGGATTTTCAGGCGGTCTACGATAACGTATCTCCTCTTTTTATGGTGAATTTGTTCCAGAGTTCTGATAAAGCTATTGAGACCATGGAGGCAGAAATGAGAGGTATTCAGGACGGATCCCGGTTAATACTCCTTCAGACTCAACTTGCAGATGTTCAATCTGAATTTCAGAAAATACATAGTTTTCAAAATACCAGCATTATCCAGATTAGAAGATACGAGAAGCTTGCAGCCTATCTTCAAAAACAAATACATGTATTAGATGATCCTGCTAAAACGAATGCGAGAGTGCAGTCGCTACAGGCTGAAATTGATTCGATGAGATCATATCGTGATTCAGTATCCGTTATACAGAAAATCGGCGGCGGATCAATCAATACTGCCTATGTTGTGACGAAAAAACTGCCAGATGGTACTCCTTCAACCAATCCGGAAGATAATGAAGTCATGAAAATTCTTAATCCTAACAGCCAAGAAGGACTTATGAAAGATACGGATTTGATTCGGTCAATTGTGGAGACACTTAAAACAACTGATTCTAAGAGAAAGAGTGATTACGAGACAGCAGACCGCTTAATACTTACGCTTGAGCAATGGATAGACGAGGATATAAGCGATACCGAGTATTTAGTCAATGATCCTCTTTTTACCGCTTCCTACCAAGACTATATTGGTCCGAACGGAACTAAATTAACGTATTCAGAGACAAGAAGACCTCATAACAGATGGGTAAAAGTAGAATCGTTTGTGGTAGGTGAGAACGTGAAAAATGTGATTATGACATTGACAGGAAATGGCGACCCTGCGAAGGGTAATCCCTATAAACTGAAGGATTTGCAGACACCTGAAGCGATAAAGCTTAAGCAGGTAATTGCTGATTTTGTTCATGACTATGTACGGCATGTATACGAACCGGTTACTTTGCCTGACGGACGGAAAGTGTATCTACTGCATTCAGATCTACATGCTGGCAATATTATGGTTTCCCATGATTTTGAATCAGGTAGCGTTATTGATAGAAGTTACTATTTAGCGCTTACTGAGGCAGAGCAGAACATCGTTGATACGGTATTTGGGCAAAAAATAAATGGTTGGGAAAAATTAAATACACTTATCAATTATTTCCTTGATTATAACAATGTACGAGGTAGTCAGCGTTCATCGCTTTACTGGCGGTTAGTTATTGCCGGCATCCGCAATATAGGTATTCGGAGTGATAAACGGGAAGAACAAGTATTTAATGCCTTGATGCGGGAGATGGACCGTCTGAATCTTGAGGTACCGATCTCCATGCGGCTTTTTATCAAAAACAGAAGCGCGATTAACAGGATGATTACGTATATTGGCAATGAGCACGCGTTTACAGACGAGCCAACGTATACACATCTACCTGAGGAAACATTGAGTGATTATATGAGGAAATATCATGAACAGCAGGAGATGAGGCAAGGGTTCCAGAATTATTTAGAACAAATAATACGTGAATCAGGTGTAGATCCGGATAGTTCGTTTGCCAGGATATTACTTCTGGATGCTGATGGAGCATTACAGGCTCTAAAAAGAGAAATAGGAGAAAGACAAATGGATATAAGTGGTATACGCACCAAAATAGGAACAGTATCAGATGCTCTTGGAAACACTGACGATGTTACACCAACAGACGGGTGTACGGATTGTTTGCTTTTTGCCCGCTCAATTAAAAATATAATAGAAAACGTTTTGGATCAAACCAAACCACTAGCTGAGAGAGTGAAATCTATTACACAAGCAAAAAAGTTGATTTCTGATCACGAGATGGCAAACGTAGTTATTAATTCATCTGCTGATGCCATGGCAGAAACGGCCGAAGCTGAATATGCTATTGAGGCCATGATCAAATCACCCGGATATGGACAAGAGCTGACTCTTCGATCTATTGATGAATTAGGTCAGGCTCTGTTTGCGATCGTAGATGCTATTGCCGCCATAGGAAAACATAATAATGTCGATCAAACGGACATTGCAAAAAAAGAACTTGACGATCTCTCTACCGCATTATACAGTCTTCATTACAAATTATTACAGGCTAGAGAAACACTACAGAAAGATGTTAGTAAATTACAGGTTCAACCAAAATCAGTTTTCGATCCGGTCAGACGAGATGAAATTTATTCTCAGTTATCTCCCAAGCAGCAAGTGGTTTTTATACTTCTTGAAAGATTATCACTCTATGAACAAGAAGGCTTCCAGGATAATTCTGTTAAGACTGATTGGGATTATGGGCAGACAACAACAAATATGCTTAAAACTGTTTTTGATTCCGGTGCATACGCCGGGGAAGCATTGCCAATAACTTCTGCCACTGATTATCCAACACTAAGTGTATGGCTTACGTCTAAAACCAGAACAATTACTATTCCCGAACCAAACGAGACGCAACCGGTTACTATGGGGTCAAGAGACATTCGAATGTATGATACCGGAAAAACAATAAAATTTTTCGCTAATCAGGGAATTCTTGCAGGAACAGAAGGGTTATGGGAAGAAATATTTTTAAAGGTTGCCTATCCTGTTGAGGTAGAAGATAGGCACGGATTTCGGTATGAAAATGACGCATATAAAAAGCTCTTTGCAAAACCGCAAACAGGAGCACAACCGCAAGTGCTGCAACCAGAACCACAAGCTGTTCAAGCGGAAAAAACACCTTCTTTTACAAATTCCGAATGGAAATTCTGGATTTCCAATGTACAGGGACGGACCAGAAACGGTCAAGTCATAGTCGTGTTGCCCAAAGCGGTTGATAAAGTCGCTCTTGCAAAAGAAATCGCGGAGGAGAAGGGTATGGTACAGATTGATGTGTCGGATCTATTGGATGGGACAATTAATGATTTACCGGAAAACACCAAAGGAGTCATACTCACAGGGTACAATAGTTCATTTGCGGAGGAGTCGTTACGTCAGGGAGTCGATCGCGGAAGAAATACAGACAGGGAAAATACAATCGAAGCGTATCTGCGTTCACGGAGCAATAATTATGGTGGAAATATGGGTAATTTCCCAATCATAATTCTTTCTGACGATGAACCACTGCCTGATATTTTCGAAAATGCCGAATTCTGGTGGTACAACGGTCCGTTTAATCCCGATACTGCGGTATGGAAACTGGATGTTTCCGAGACAGGAGAGGAAATTGTTTTGACCCGGTTAATCCCGCAGGGGGGATTTTTGTCAGAAGCGAGTTGGAAAAAAGAACACGTAGCTTCGGTTCCGGTTTCTGAAAAGAATAGGATAACTGTTGTTACGGAAACAAGAGAGTCTCAACCATCTCAAGAACAACCTCCGCAATCCCAGCCAGATCTTCCGGCGGTTATTGATAAAGCCCTCTTAGATCAACCTAACCTTATTGAAGAGGGAAATGCGGAGGGATTAGTGGATTTCATCCTCAAAACTGAGGAGTATCAGAAGCTACTGGCCGGACGCAGTCCCACTGTTGATGATTATGTTGCAATCCTCACACTTCTCCAACCAACACTTCAGGAACAAGGGAAACCCCTCACAAACGCTCAAACCCTTCGACTTCGCTCAGGACAGGCCATAACAATCAGTAACAAAACATATATTATCTCCATTAAAAATGATGGTTCGATTGCGCTAGTTCCCCAGATTGTAGGAGGGAGCGGAGGGACAGAAATGAGCGAGCAGCAACAGTCGCAAGATCAACAGTCCACGCAGTCGCAGACGCTTTCATTTATAGATCGTGTGAGGTGGTGGTTCAGCAATGCTGTAAAACAGATAAGACGCTGGATTATACAATCATCTCCTGTTCAATACGTATTATTTATGAGGTTAAATCGCCGGGTAGCTATTCAAAAGGAATATGAATCATTCGTTAAAGAAAGTATCAAATTAGGTGTTGTTGATGATTATGGATTCGGATCCTTTTTAAATAGCATTGAAAAAACTCCTGTAGAGTTGCGCTTCCGGTATTTGGATACGTATTGTTTCTCCTGGATACGGTCAGGCATAAGAAGTTGGGCTGAATTAGGCTCAATTATTAATTATTTAAACGAAGCACAGGATACGGCTATTAAAATTGCTCCGTACATTTCTTCATGGATTGAAAATGGGAAAGACGCATATGAGAGTGAAAATTTTATCAGGAATCTAAATCAGGTACCGGAGATCGCGGACATAGTTGCTTCACAAATAGGACCATGGAGCAAGGCTGGTTTAGATACGAATGATATAAAAGACCTATTGGTATTGTTTCGTGAAAACACAATAACTGCTAAAGTAATAGCGCCGTATATAACACAGTGGCTTAATGCTGGCATAGATAAAATATATTTGGTGTGGGTAGTAAGAGCAATGAATTCTGATTCCGATACAGCATCGATACTTGCCCCCTATATCTATTCTTGGTTAGAGTCCGGTATTGATGCGTATGATTTATCTACCGTGCACATTCCCATCATGCAGCAGTTTCCGGAGATTGCGCCTCAGGTAGCCCCTTATTTTTCGTATTGGATAAAAGCAGGTATAGACAAATGGCCAACTGACGATGGAAAAAAATACATATCGAGCATTTTTGACAGTTTATCTTTCGTTTCTCCGGATCAAACTTCTTTCTATTCTCACACTTTTATTCCAGCAATGATTGCATCGGGTTTGTCATGGGAGATTCCGGATTTAATAACTGTGCTACGAGAAAATAATGTAGAGACAGGTCACATTTCTGATTATCAGCAGTTTATTGCAACAATCATGAATAAAGACCACCGCTATAAAATTACAGGTGTCATTGCTTTTTTAGAAAATGTTCCGGACGATGAACGCCTTCCGTTAACGAGACGTTTGGAAAGATGGTTGGATATCGGCATAACTGATGAGGGGTATTTGGTTGATCTTCTAACATTTGAACACGAAAACTACGCTGTTCGTTCGGTGTTGACTGATAGTCAAATATTATCGTTGTATCTATCTGAAAGAGTTAATTACCAAGATGGAAATGACATTATTATGGCATCACGTATACTTCTTGAGATACCTGACGATATACTCGATACTCTTTCACCAGAGCAGGGATCGTACTGGAAAGCGTATAAAGAGTATCCTAAACTCCAACATCGGCTTTACCAAAATGATGGTTATTCCTTTTTCCAAAATCAGCTCAAAGGGAAAGACGCTGCTGGCATGTATGCAGCTGTGTTGGAGAATTATCTGACTCAAACACATTTTGAAACACATTTTGAGACAGACTATGTTTTTAAGTTACTTTCAGAAATGACCGATGAAGTACTCACGCACCTTTCTCCTAAAGCCCGGAAATTCTGGAAATTATATATATCTGAAGGTAGTGCGGATATTCGTGGTTTTTTGTTTATACATAGAGATGATATCGATCTCTACGTTGACACCGATGACAAACCGACCAAAAAATTCGATAGCGACCTCTTGAATGAAAAACCGGAAGCGTTTGTCCGCTATGCTGGAAAAAATGCTTGGAAGTTAATTTTTGGAGATAAGCTCATATCAGAGTTTCTTAATGTTCTGCCAAAAGGACAGGCAAATGAAGCGCGAAACGCTTTTACCCATAATGAGTATGACCGGACATCCCAATTTTTGGAATATTTAGTATCGAGTGGCATCGCTCTTACACCGGAGGAATTCTCCGTCATTACTCCATTTGTTAAGGAGTTTGGATTGTCAAAAACAGCAATACTGTATCAGTACTACAAAAACTTACTCCTTTACGAGCAAAAGAAATTATCAGACCTTCCTCTAGATATCCAAGAGTCCGGTATCACAACGATTGCTGACTTGAAAAACCGTTTTATGGAAGTCCAGCAAAAAGCATTTTCATCAGATCCATTTGTTGATTTTACAAACATAAGCTCATTTGAAAAAGAAATTTTAAGTCTGGTTACCAAACACAGTATTCACCGGTGGACGGTACATCCGGTTGATGAGATTATCAGGAATTATACGCAGGGCAATCAAGACGGCCGTCTGTCTGATCTTCCACAAGGATATACGTCTGGGGTAGCAGAGGTTTCATTGGTATCTCTCACCTCAGATATTACGAAACTTCAGGAACCTTACAATATCCTTAAAAATGATATTCTCAAGGCAGGAGAGGGAGAGGCGGCTGATATTTCCAGCATAAAAAAAACACTTGAGGAATTTATAATCGCCAAAAAACAGGATCTTCTTGAACGAAAAACCAGGGGAAGCATCAATGATGAGATTTACACGAAACAAATAACTCTGCTTGATCAGCTTGCACGAAGCCTCCCTGCAGTAACAACACTTGATGATATGATGAAATTGCTTGTGGTCATCCCTCTTAAAGAGTATTCGGAATTCAAACCGACGATTGTTTCTTTTATCCGACAACTAGTATTTCGAAAAGTATTTGTATTTCACGACCGGAGCGGCTATCGGGAAGAGATTCTTAATCAACTGACGGGCCCCATGACATTGTCCTCAGTAAATGCAGTGATGGATTTGGTGCAAAATTACGCAAAAGACCATGTGGTAAACATTCAAAGAAACAATGATGAAAAGTATTGGAGTGACGAAACGTTTGGTTTCATTCGTGATAATCGAAAAATAAATGATGTGCTGGATCATTTGCTTGCACCACTTAATAATATGAAAAATTTGTATAACGAATTAACATTTGCTGAACAAAAAGGAAAACGTACAGTACAGATGATTCCGGATCGTGGCCTTATCGGAGAGATGGCAGGATATTTGGGTGGCGTCTGTTATACCAAGGAGTTCCCATTGCTTTCAAGCTATCCCAACGTCGTTCCGTACAAGTTCGTTATTAAAAACGAACAGACCGGAG
Source organism: Patescibacteria group bacterium (assembly GCA_003545435.1). GTDB lineage: Bacteria > Patescibacteriota > Microgenomatia > UBA10105 > UBA927 > UBA10108. Next base: position 11,579 of record DPYI01000054.1, read on the forward strand.
AGTATGATCTCATCGGTTCAGTTCTCGTATTTGAAGTACCGGATGCTGATGGCAATCCCATCATGGTAGTTCGAGCTTTTGATGTCCGCGATGAATCGACAATTAATATCGAATCACTATTTGAGCAGTTTATCGATACGTTGGAAAATGTTGCGCAGAAGCGTGGTATTAAGAAAATTGTTGTAGCCGGAACGTCCGGGACGATTTCTAACTTTCCGATAGTTATAAACTACATTCTGTCGAAATATGTTCGAGAGAAAGTGAATGTACCGCTTCAAAACACATTTAATTTTAATGGATATGATATTACGAAAAGCATGTATTTGATTCGCGAGGTCACAAAACCGTTCGGACTTGAAAAATATGCAAAAACAATTATTGAACAATTGGAAGACCCGTGCAATGGCGTGGCGTTCCGGTTTCTGTCCCGCGTGTATGCCCAAAATGGCGGAGACTTGAATACCTGTTCAGCTGCGCAAAGTATCTATCAAAAGAAACTTCCTATTGTAATACGGAAATGGATACAACATCATGGATGGAAAATGCCGGTCCGGTATATATTTGAATTGCTGAAAAGAATAGTTAATCAACCAAAATTAGCACCAGCTATCTCTGAGCAAGTAGAGCAGGGCGAGCCAGTTCAACAGCAAGTGACAGAGAAAGCTGAATTTCAGCAACCAGCGCCCCAGCCAGCTGTCACCAAAAAATCCCCTTTCGGGGACTTGGTAAGCCTAATTGGTTCGCTTAAAGACTGGTTTGTCAACCTTGTGAGTAGAATACTCCAAACGAAACTGTTTGTCAAGATAGCAGATTTGTTGGGCGTGGACTTGCCGGGAGTTGAACCCGGTAAACTTGGGTTGACAAACCAGTCTAGCGAACCTGCCAAGCCCGCGCCACATTCCAGTATAGCACAAGATCTTCCGGCGGTTATTGATAAAGCCCTCTCGGATCAACCTAACCTTATTGAAGAGGGGAATATTGGGGGATTAGTGGATTTCATCCTGAAAACAGAAGAATATAAGACATTGATGGCCGGCCTGTCTCCGCCGGAGGCTTCCACCTTCGCTCCGGCTTCGGCGGACAAGTCGGACGGGCAAGGCCCGACGGTTAAGGACTACTCCGCAATCCTCACCATCCTCCGATCCTTCGACTTCGCTCAGGACAAGCTCACAGACGCTCAAACCCTTCGACTTCGCTCAGGACAGGCCATAACAATACAGAACAAAGAATATATTATCCGTATCACTGAACAGGGGATTATTGGCCTTGTTCCCACTATCAGCGGGGCAAGTAGGGGAGGAGAGCAGCAATTTGCTGTTTCTTTTGAAAACAATCTCTTAACGGTATTCGGTGCTGTTCTACGCATTTTCGAGTCGCTTCTCCTGAAGGCTCAGACTAATCAGAGGTTAGCCCGGATACTGCAGAGTCGAACCGATCTGTCTTCGGAAGACAGAGAATACCTCCTTGGAGCATCCGTATGGGCGGACCTCATTACCGAAGCACAGTGGAGTCTGGAAGTGCTGAATACGGATACTTCGGAGAAACTCTCCGTTGTGGGGCAAGACCTTCTGGATAAAGTGACGCAACGCATAAGAGAAAAAATTTCCGCTGGAGAAATGACGCAGGAAATGGGAGAACAGGAAATTGAAAAACAGCGGGTATTCTATACAGAAAAATACGGAGTGCCCAGCCGAACAGAAACACCGGAAGAACAGGAATGGAGACAGGAAGCAAAGCAGCGCATGACAGAGATCATAGCAGGTCTTGAGACCAACGGCTGGGAAGACGGATTGCCCCAGTTGATTCGTCAGGCAGTCCGTCTCCATGGAGGAAGCATGACTGAAGCTGTTATTACCGAGGCGGAGTATGACACCGTATTTCTCGTTGAGCAGTATCCATGGTGGATACATGCATGGGAACTCCTGCAAAAGAACAATCCGGATTTTGCCCACCAATGGGAAATAGTGAAAGAAAATGCACTTGATAGGGCAGTGAGAACAAGCATGGGGAAATTCGGACTCCTCGGGTACTTTTTGGAAATAATTGACGATGAGGAAGGAGTATACAAGCGCGGAGCAAAACGTATGCAGAAAACCCTTCGCCACATTTCTCGGGAGATGATTCGTATCAGAATCCTCTCTTCTTTCCCTAAAATTTTCCCCGGCCGGATCATTGGCAATAGAGAATTTGCCGGTAAACTCAATGATGTATTGACAGGACCAATGACAGATTCCCAAAAAATCGAATCATGGAGCACTGTTTTGGAACAGTATGGTATACCAGTGCCGAAAGAAGTGAGAGTTATTCGTTCTCGAATCCGCGAGGTCAGAGAGAACCGCGACATGAAGGCAGATGCCGAAAGGAGAATGCGGGCGATAAACAAACTTCAGCTCGTAGGATACATGGGGAGCATCACAGCAAAAGCAGGCGAACAAATTGTCAGGGATTTGCATCAGCCAATGATGGATCTGAAAGACTCTATGGTGCATAGTGCGGTTGAGTGGCTTCTGACTGCTGAATCAGGGGAGAAAACACTGCAGGTGATAGAGCTTTTTGCTTTATTCGGTTTTCAGTACGTGCCGGAGGAAACATTTTATGATTCTACCGTTCTTTCTGCTGTTGAACAGTTCATGAACTCTCCGTCATCTGATGCCTTGCGAGAACTGATAGGATCTTTTTTCCACGCTCTCGTTTTCCCATCAGATGCAGGTGATGCTTTCGGATACTCACTCTCCTACTATCCTGGCGATATCCGGGATGACCTGCGCGATCTCTACACCAAGACCAACCCCCAGCACCAGAGTGCTGTTGATATCCTCTCCCATACCATTGACGCTTATGAAGAATCCGCAAAAGCAAAAGGAGAAACTCCTATTCCGGTCTACTGGCATAAGCATCCCGATGCTCTCAAGCTTCAGGACATTGCATCCCAAATTTCTTACGGGGACATGGAATATCTCGATCAATACCCCTTGTCTGATGATTTGGATACAATCCAAACTCTATCTGATAATGCGATTGAATCCTACACTGCCATTGCTTCTCTGTACGCTTCCTTGCATCCGGAAATTCAGGATGAGTTTGTCACGGAGGATGCTGTTCGGAGCTATTTTTCGGACTATTTCGGCTTCATATTCTCCCAATATCAGGACACCCATCAGCCGCTTTCAATCTCCGACCTTTTGGCGTATGCACTTGAGAAAAACAGAGGAGATATGCACGGAGCTCTCTGGGATGCAACGATCGCTGTTAAATTACTAACCAGAAATGATGTGAATTCAGGAGAATATAATGGGGATTATTATTCTGGTTGGTTGACGATTATGATGCTTCAGGATCCTTTCTCCTTCCACTATACGGCGCGAGATCTGGCTCAACTGTTGCCGGCGAGCAAATACTGGAATTTTGACTACGGGGATGAGTCGGTGTACATGGGAGTTTCTGAAACGAGTGAGGGGGGGGATAAGGATTTTGATCCTGCCAACATTGCAGGTATGCAGTACCACACGCTGAATCTGTGGGCTCTCCAGGGTGAATTTCCTGTATCTGTACCTGTCGCCGGGCTTTTCAAAGATTGGTTTCTCGGCAGCTATCAGGAGTCGGAATACGGCTGGCAGCGTCTCCGCGAGCAGATCCGTTATATGCAGGAGAATGCGGGTTCCATGGCGTTATTTTTGGATAATCTTCCCGATAGTTCACAAAGTGAAGAACGCTTCGAGTCTGGAACAGTGATTTTTGTAGATCCCTGGAGCGAATGGCTGATACGAAGCGAAAAAACCGATTCTCTCCGATCTCATCTTGCGGATGGGGATATCGTTGCGTTTGCTGATTCTGGCGGAGTTATCCGATATGCCATGTTGCAGGGTTCCGTTATTCAGCCCTACATCCGAATCGCCGGTACAGCCCAGGAGGCAGCGCGTCCGTTCCACCCTTCTGATTTTACGGCACATCAGGTGACGGATAATCCTGCTGCAATTTTTTGGGGTGTGCAGGTCACTGGTGTTTTCAAGCGTCCTGATCACGTCCCTCCGATCATCCGGACATTTGATACGGACGTTGCGTACCAGGTCATTCGTTCATCGGACGGCGTTCCCATGTCCGTTGATCCATCTCAGGCGCAGCAGCTCTTTGACCAATTGAGGAATAGTGTTTCCACGCCCGAGGAGTCAGTCAGAGTAAGGGAGAGAATCGTTGCGTACCCGCAGATTTTTGCTCCGCTCATGACACCTGATGATCTCCAGTGGTTGCTGGGAAGCGATTGGAAACTTGCTTGGAAAGTTGCGGAGACGTTTCTCTCTCCGAATGGTAGAGGATGGAGTGAGTATGTCACCATAGAAGATATATTTGCCATCCTAAGACAATATGATGATGCCAAGTATGCGATAGCATCTCAAACACCTCTTTTTGCTTCAGTTATGACTCCTGATGATGTGAGGTGGATATTGAGTGATCAGCTCTCTGCGAATTATTTTTTAAACTCATATTCCATACGTGAAGATTTACGTGACTATTTCAGTCCAGAAGATATTTTTACAGCACTGAAACAGACAGATCGTATCGATCTCATAGGATACTATCCGCAGATTTTTGCTCCATTTATATCACACGACGATCTAGAATGGCTTTTAAGCAGTCCAGAATCTGCATTTAAATTTTTGTTAGTTTATAATAATGGAGAATGGGATACTCTTTTTTCCGTCAAAGAGGTTTCGCAGCTTCTATACCGCCTGTATCCGGATGACTACCCTTATTACCTTGAGATGTTTCCATCCCTTGAGACTATGCCGCAGGAACAGTCATTCCTGCTGTCATCGGATTGCTTGAGTGACGCCCGTTTCATATCTCCGGTCTATGCCCAAAGCGAGAGCGGAGCGGGGAATAGGTGTGCAGCATTTTTCCGTGCGCCGAGAAAAACAGCAATAATGATCATCAAACGGATACAAATGCTCGGAAAAGATATACAAACAATCGGGGTAACAAAGGCATTGAGACTATTTTTTACCGATGTTTTTCTTCGTTCTTCCGGAGCGGTAGGAGCAGAACTTCAACAGTCTCAAATCCAATCACAGGAACAATCCCAACAAATCCAGCCCGTTCAACAAGACCAGTATCAAGCGAACCTCACGGCGGTTATTGATAAAGCCCTCTTAGATCAACCTAATCTCATTAAAGAAGGGAATATCGGCGGATTCGTTGATTTCATCCTCAAAACTGATGATTATCAAATCCTCATGGCCGGCCTGTCTCCGCCGGAGGCTTCCACCTTCGCTCCGGCTTCGGCGGACAAGTCGGACGGGCAAGGCCCGACGGTTAAGGACTACTCCGAAATCCTCACCATCCTCCAACCAACACTTCAGGAACAAGGAAAACCCCCCACAGACGCTCAAACCATAACAATACAGAACAAAGAATATATTATCAGTGTCACTGATCAGGGAGTCATCAGCCTTGTTCCCAGCATCAGCTGGCCAAGCGGGGAAGAAAACCAAGTTTCTCTCTTCGATCTGAATGAACCGGATCAGCGGGAAGAGCGGTTTACTGCGGCCATGAGTCTTCTTCCAAAACTTATCCAAAGAGCAAAAGAACGTGGATACACTTTTGACTATATTATTCGGCTTCTCAATAGACTTGGCTCGGTAACTGATGATAATTTTTCGGACAGCAGCAGTTCAAAAGGAGTTCTCCGATCAGACGGACAGGAAATGGGTATCCATCAAGCTGATGGAAGTACATGGTTTGCTCCCAGAGGCGGGAGTGAGGTAGGAGAACAATACACTCAATTCACTCAAACATTAGATACACTACTTCAAGATCAGAAGGTAGATCCGTACATGATTGCGTCCTGGGCATTCCTTGAACTAGGAGTAATCCACCCTTTCAACGAAGGAAATGGGAGAACGCAGCGCCTCTTAGTTAACTACATTCTTCTTTTAAGAGGGGAAGAGCCCATGGATTGGTCTTCGTATCTTGATAATGGACACTTAGGAAAAGGGACACAGATTATAAAAGTTATGGAGGATTATACCCGTCGTTTAGAGACTGATTTCGAGTACGAAAGACTTTCCTCTTCCGAGAAATTCACATTTCTGCAATTGTCGATTGAACAACAAATACAACGCAGTCAATCTGTCGTCAAGAAGAATATGGATAATGCACTGCAAAGCGCCCGAAGAGCTGACTTTTCCTATGACCCGGTAATCGGAATCCTCGCAGAGGTGGTAAGAAACGCAACTGGGGAACAATCGGTCGTTGAACAAGCAATGCAGACGCCGTTTCTGGCAAAAAATAAAGAAGCTCTCAATACACCAAGCATGAAAGATGTTATAGGGAACGGCATGTATGTTCGATTATCCACTGCCATACGGAATGGAATAATGTCGTTCCTTGAAGCGGAGAACATTCCCAGACCCGGGGGAGTATATGGAGAAAGGGAAAGCAATATAAGAAATGTTTTGCTGAACATACTATCTCTATATAGAAAAATTAAAATTGATGATCTTGAATTGATTGCCCGGGTAAACACAATAGTGCAACAATTATTCAGAATGCGTGCCGTCTTTATGTGTATTCTCATATTTCCTTTAAGTTTATTCGTAGTTTTTACTATTATGCCTATACCTCTTTTAGTTAAAATATCTATTATTCTTATTACTCTATTCGGTTTTGGCAATAGTTATATAAGAGCCATTCAATTCCCATATAAGCAAATGAAAAATAATTATGTACAAAATTCTATTGATTATTATGTTAAGAGACAATTTAAATTATATCAGATTCACAATCTCAATTATTTAGAAGCAGAAATTATATACCTAAGAGAACGTGGTCACAGTGAACAATTTGCTAAAAATCATCCAGAAGATTACGAGCGTCTTCTTACTCAAGCGGATCATTTGAGGCAGTTACAAAATAGATGGAACAATCTCCCTCTTGTCGAAAAAAATTCTGCTCTATCATGGGCTACGTTTCAAGAAGCATCAACCATGGCGTATATGGAAACATACCAAGTATTGCCTTTCAGAAAATCTGATGACCCAGATCGGGCCCGCACATTATACGTTTCTGGTCTCGTTCGTAGAGCGAATGACCTCATGTCGCTTGATCCGTTTATCAAAAAAGCTGAAAGCACATACAGGAGGATTGCTGAAGCTTTGATCCCTGAAGAATATTATTCTGATGTATTGTATCCAGGACCCAATACTGATCGGATTATGCTGGTTACTTTACAAGAGTATGAGTTAATAAATTTTCCAAAAAATGCACCCGACGGTGAATTAATTGACAATGGCATGATTTTGATCGTAGACAATGCTGGTAAGCGCGAAATACAGCGTATAATCAACCATGAATTTGTGCATAAAATGGCATTTCTGCAAGCAAAGGATGAATTAGACCAATATTTTTCATCTTCATTTGCAACAGCGATGGATGAAGGAGCAACATCTTACATCGGAATAAAAATGGATGAGCAACAGGGGGTTGGAGTATCTCTGCCCGGAATAAACATAAGCTTCACGTACGACCGTTATGTGCAGATGATGAGAGATATGGTGCAGATCTTACGGACAAAAAGGGGATATTCCCAAAAAGAAGCAGAGGCAAGGATTCTGCTTGCTCAACAACGGGGCTATGCGCCGTTGTTTTTAGAAGTTGGAGGTATTCAGGTGGTACGAGACATTTACAATAAAGAAATGCATACACCGTGGTCACGAATACAACTTTTGTTTGATCGCATCCGTGGGTGGATGAAAGTGCTGATGGCAAAAAAGATTGATTTGTCTCAAGGAAATGGCGGGAGTGGGGAAGAGAAACCTCCGGAATGTGTAACGGGAGACACCCTTCTTTTAAAGCGGGTTGAGGGTTCTTTTCAGCCTATCCGCATTGATCAAATTCAAAACAGCGATATGGTTCTCACGTATGATGAAGATGCAGATCAATTCGTTCCGCAAAAAGTAGTCCAGCTTTTAGACAAGGGGATGCAAGAGACGTGGATTCTGACCACAAAGAAGGGGAAAACCATCCGCACGACGAGAGAGCATCCGTATTTGACGAAAAAGGGATGGATCAGAGTAAAAGATCTTCGCGTGAGGGAGGAAATCCGGACGATGGACGGCTGGGAACCGATTCAGTCTCTTATCCAAGGAGAGAAAGAACAGGTCTACGACGTGGAAGTTGAAGGTACGCACACCTTTGTTGCCGGAAATTACATCAACACAAAGACAAGGCAGGTATTGAGCAGAGAAGACAGAGAAGCGATTGAAGCCTTACTTGCGGGATCTCGACTTGCCAAAAGCAAGATACAACAGGAGAAATCCGATGCCCACCAGAGCAGCAGCCGCATATCCACGATTGATGAACTCATTCAGTTGGTCAAAGCTCATGATTTATTGGCGAAAGATATTGCTAATACTGTCATCAGTATAAAAAATGATAATCTCGTTGTCAAGTCAAACAGCGACTGGGAGGACAGAAGTCCGATAACGGAAGCAGCAGCAAGATCAGATGAAATGGAGGAAAACACTCCTAACGTTTTAGAAGAAGAAATGATTTCTCTCATTAAGCACATCGTAGAAGAAAAAGGCACCTCTGTCAATCTTGAAGATTTGGAACGTCTGGAGTTCGGCGGCATCATCGCCCATAACACCAGCATCTTTTTCTCTCTCTCCTCTGTCGTCTCCCGCGCGGTTGAGCTCCACCCGGATCTCGTGGAACAGGGGAACGTGGCAGGACTGGTAGATTTCATCCTGAAAACTGATGACTACCTAAAATA
>DPYI01000060.1:0-12568 GCA_003545435.1 Patescibacteria group bacterium
TTTAAAAATTTAAGGTCTCAAATTTACCATAATCTTTCTTTCCTCCTCGCCAATTACCTCAAACATAATATCAGTCCGTGTTTTCGGCAATAATGATCCCAATTGTTCCGGCCATTCAATGCAAGTAATTGCAAACGGATCCGAAAAAATTTCACGTAAACCTAATCCGTCAAGATCTGCAGTATTCTTTATCCGATAAAGGTCAACGTGGTAAAAAAATATTTTTTTATCTAATACTGAATAACGTCGTACAATAATAAATGTGGGGGATAATAGGCGAGAGGTGACACCGAGTCCTTTGGCAAATCCCTGAACAAACGTGGTTTTCCCGCTTCCCAACTCTCCAGAGAGACAAATAACCAGAGGCTGATTTTTTTCCTTCCCCCTCTTTCCCATCAAAGAATCTGCCAGTGTTTGGCCAAACCTTTTAGTTTCTTGGGCGCTTTTGGTAATAATTGTGTAAGAATTACCCATCCGAAACTCCCTCCTAACCCGTCAATTATAACATCACGCAAGCGTCCTTCGCGTGTCGGAACATACGCTTGATGAATTTCGTCCGTCATTGCATACAATACTGTCAGAGTGAATGCCCAGAGAAATGCCTGGTTTTCCCTGAATCCGGAATTAAAAAATGCCCGAAAACTGACAAGATAAAGAAATATATATTCAAAAAGATGAAGCGTTTTAAATACAAGAAAGCTTACTGCATACGAATCGGTGAGGGCTATCTTTTGCCTGCTGGAAAATAAAAATATGACGATCATCCAGAGAATCACCGGCAGCCAATAACGAAGGACTTTTTTCATATATCAAATAACAACTGTCATATCGTATTAACGTGTTAACATGTTAATACGTTAATACATACATATAAGCTTGAAACTAGCTTCGCAAGGCCTGGCCTTGCGAAGCTACGTCTAAATAACAGCTTTTTCGTTTCCAATGCAGACCTGATGATCCATATCCCACAAAAGATACGGTATAAGCTCCCGATCTTCTTTTGGCGTGTCGCTCGTCATCAATTTTTTTATGTTTTTCTTAAAATAGTCTTTTGACCGCTGATTTGCCTGACCCGCAGAATGCCCTTTTATAAAAGAAATTGCAACGTCATTGGACGGCTCAAGAAACAGTTTTGCCACCTTATCGGTCAGCGGCCGCGATTCTTTTGCTTCTTCTGTAAGAAATATAAAATCATCCGTGTATCCGACATATGCTGTTGTTCCTTTTTTCACACACGACGGCCCCAATTCTTTTGCAGACCGGCAGGTCCGCGCAAATACAACCACATCGGAAAGAATCGATTCATTTAATTTTTTCTGAATAAGCGGTTCATTATCGTACCCGCAAATTGTCTTCTCATCTCCATGNNTGGTAACGTCATGATTTGGGCGGGTGATAAGCATATGAAGCAGTTATTCTTCTAAAAATCGTTGTTCTTTCAGTGATTGAAGATATGAAAGCTGGACTTGAATGATCTTTTTACCGATCCGATCATCTTTTTCTACACTTTTGATAAGTTCGTCTTTTGTGAATTCACCGTCATTCCCGATAGAAATTTTCCGGCCGGCGGGAAATGAATGAAGCCGTGCTACAACCAGTTTTCGGATCTCTTCGTCTGTTACCTCCGAAGTTTGAGTGTTCATATGAATTTTAAAGCATCAAGCTTATCTAAAATTATTTTAGATAAGTTGGTATTACCATCTATTTCAAGACGCGCAACTTTCCAGGTAATCGGCTCATCATTAATAACGAGAATAACTTCTTCGCGTAAATTTAACGGAAGATTGTTGTATACTTTGTAAAATCGATCTTTTTTGTCCATACTATGTATCTTCTCCATTGTAGCAGAAATAATTCTATCTGCGCAATTTCATTTCATTTCATGCTTTAAAACAAAAACTAGCTTCAAAAGGAAGTGCCTTTTGAAGCTAAAAATCATGAGCTGAAAAATTGCTTTCGTAAGACGATTGCTAATGACAATCCAGCACANNAGTATTTTCCTCTTTTGCTCCTAAAATATCTCCCTCCTCTCTATTTTGACCGGATGAAGTACTTATCTCAAATGAACTGGATGTTGGCGTAGGAGTCTTCTTTTCCGTCGGTTTTGAAGTAGAGGTATTTGTCGGTTTTGGAGTTGGTGTAACGGTTGAAGTGGGTCCCTGAGTATTTGTGGGAGTACTAGTTGGCATCGGAGTATTTGTCGGAGCTAACGTAGGACTTAATGTGGGTTGAACAATATTTACTGTTAGTTCATTGGCAACATCCGTATAATCATCAGACTTCCCGCTATAACGCCAAACTCGCATAAAATATTGATCAGGACCATGATAGCTACCAAAATCATCAGGATTTACTTTTAATGAAAGCATACCCGACCATGCCCCGCTTGTCGGAAAAAACGAAAAAAACAAATTCTGAATTGTTTCTTTTCCGGGACTACTCCGATACGCATGCCAATCTCCTTTACTGTTTTTCGTCATTCCAAAATACTGCCCTCCACTTGACGCCTTTATACCTCCCTGTAGGTAACAAGAACTCGATGCGCAACTGGATGACGTAAGTCCCGAAAGAGAAACTGTTACATTAATAACCTCATTATCAATTTGTGGATTTTCGATGGTAAAAGTAACGGCAAAAGCAGAAGGTGCAAATAAGAAAAAGAAAAAGAATAATATCAATACTCTAAATCGTATGATTATCATACGAGGACAGTTAAACTTTATGGACTGATTTTACCCCATCAAAAATGTCTTGTATGGACAGCTCAAACTCATTCAAGGCTTAGCCTTGATATTATTGAACATGCAAATAAAAACTCGTTATTCCGTCTCCGTGTTCGATATATTTAATTTTAATGATAGTGCTACCAGCACATAACCCACTTGATGAGTATAGCGTTCCGTCAGCCGGGGCGCGGATAGTATCACTTGACGACACCATGTCAAATCCTGTATGAATATATCCAGAATACGGATATCGCCACGAATAAGGTGTTTTACCAAAGTGCTGCGTTAAACGAATAGAATCTTGAAGAGGCCAGTCCCAACTTCCACTTCCTACCGTCCAATTCACTCCAGACGCCACATCTTGAACATCTAAAATTGTTTTTGAGGAAAGATATCCTGCAGGATCTATCCATGATCCATTTTTTTGTATTTCAAAATGTAAATGTTTTCCTGTCGAACAACTTTTATTTGGATCTGGATTCCAACCAGTATTGCCAACGAGTGCAATAACGTCTCCTTTTTTCACCGGACCAACTTTCACTCCTTCAATGCGTGCTCTATCAATGGCATTCTTCTCTGCAAGAGCCTGAGCAAGAAGAGATTGGTAAACGGCCTCACTATTTTTGGTTTGGGTCAGAAGTGCTTGCTTTTCCCTTTTTTGTCGTTCAAGCTTTGCCTGCTCTTCTTCCTGTTGTTTTTTCAATGTTTCCTGCTGAGTTTTCTTTTTCTCCCGTGTTTCTTTCCGTTCTCCAAAATTATTTTGGGTCGCTTTTAATTGTAGAAGAAGCTGAGCATCTTCCTCCTGAACCCGATTCAAATATTTCATTCGGGAAATAAAATCCGATACATCACTGCTAAACAATAAAATCCCAAATGCCGGTGTTACCTGTCGTTTATATGTCTCGGGAATTCTATGAAGCATGAGTTCTAAACGTTTAGTGAGTAACACCTCAAGCCTTCCGATTTCTTCCGCAAGCTCATCAATTTCCTTGGAGAGTTTTCCTATAGCAAGCTTAATCGTATCAATGCGAAGCGTCGTTAATTCAATGTTGGAATTCAATAGGGATATTTGTTTTGATAGGCTATTCTCTTGATTTTGAAGTTCCGAAATTTTTGTCTTCAACTCTTCAATTTTTTGATCAACAGGAGACACATCATCTGCTTTGATAGAAGTAAGTGGATAAAAAAGAAGGATGATGATAAGAAAAACATATACAATACTCTTCATGCATGTTTTTTAAAACGCTATGTACTTTTTCAGCGCAATTAAACTTCCGATGCCTCCGAGAAGAAATCCGAGCGCAGAAAGGATAAAAAGGAAGCCAATAGTACAACCAAAAAATGCAGCTGAAAGAAGATTGCCCAACACCGCGCCAATAATAGGAATAATCCCTAAAAATGACAAAATTGACGATCTAAACCATAAAATAAGAATGAACATAACAAGCCATGCCATAAAGCTTCCGACTACCCCGTACATTCCCCCCTCCAAAAGAAACGGCAGCTGGATGTACCACTTGGAAGCGCCGATCAGTTTGAGTATTTCCACTTCGTCTTTCTTCATGGCAACTTTCATGCCGATAATGGTCATAACAATAAGGATGGCATCAATGGACAGAAGCACAACCAGAACGCTTCCTACAAGCCGTACGGCATTGGTCCAGGAAACAAGCGTATCCACCACGTCTTTTTGATAAATGACCTCCTCAACTCCCGGAGCGCCTTTCATAATCGGTTCCAGTTCTTTCAGGTGCCTCGGGTCAGTTGCCGATACCTCCAAAGATGCAGGGAGAATATCAGCATTCACCATCTCAAGAAGCAAAGGATCGCTTTTATTCTGTTCCTTATAGATAGCAAGTGCATCATCTTTGGATACATACGTGATGTTTGCAATTTTTCCTGTCGCCTCAAGAGTCGCTTTCAGGCTCTCTATCTGAGGCGTTTGAGCTGTATCGTTAAAAAATACCGTTGCCTGGGGTTTGCTTTCAAAGTAGTGAAGGACCAGAAACGACGTCGCAACCGTCAGCCCGAATACGCCGCTTACCAAAAACGTCAGGAACATCGTAAGAACCGCAGCAAGTGCCTGGTATGGAGAACGCCTGATGTGAGTCCAGGATGTCGTTAATGGTTTCATATTATTTCTCCTTATGCGCTTCAGAATGATGATGACGATGCTCTTTGCCCCGTTCGGTTTGATGATACCGGCCTTTTTCCTCGTCGCTGGTTATCTCCCCGTTTTTTATGGTAATTGTCCGCTTTTTCATTTCATTGACAAAGGCGGCATTGTGCGTGGCCACTATGACTGTGGTTCCCAACGAATGAATCTCGCGCAATATCTGCATAATATCCCATGATGTGTCCGGGTCAAGATTTCCGGTCGGTTCGTCAGCAAGAAGAATTTTCGGTCCGCCGACAATGGCTCTGGCTATACTCACCCGTTGCATTTCTCCTGCGGAAAGTTGTAAGGGGAAAGAATTTTTTTTGTTCGATAATCCTACCAACTCCAAAACATCCACGACTCCCTTTTCCGTCTCTTCTTTTGATTTTCCCAAAATCTCAAGCCCTAATGCGACATTTTCATAGATTGTACGGTCTATAAGCAATTTGAAATCCTGAAACACCATGCCGACTTTTCTTCTTAGCAAATGAATTTTTGACTGGGGAAGTTTGGTGATATCCCAATCATCAACAATAATGATCCCTGAGGTGGGAAGAAGGTCCCGAAGAATAAGGCGTAAAAATGTGCTTTTGCCGGCTCCGGATGCGCCGATAAGAAAAACAAATTCACCGTCTCTGATCTCTACGGTTATGTCAGACAGGGCAACTGACGAGGCCCCGAATTCTTTTGATACATGGTCAAATTGAATCATTGCTTGTTACTGAAGTTCAATACGTCCTACATCCATAAGCCATGGGCATTTTTTCGCTGCCATGGTTTTACTGGCCACTTTTACTTTTTTTCCTGCGAATTCGTCCAGATCCAAGACTGATGATACGAGACACGCGGTTTGCGATGGTCCGCCTTCACGGATAAGTTTGTGCGTCCCCTCTCCGTCAATACCGTCTTTTTCTATAGTGCCAACAGCCGTATCGGTAAACGTTTTCGTGTCAGAACTGCCGAATGTTTTTCCGCCACCAGTTGAAACTGTTTGTCCAGCAATCGTGATAGTCCCTTTTGGACTTGCTAAAAGATATCCTGTACCGACGCCGGCACAAACAAGAATCAAAAATACGCCTCCGAGAGCTATATAAAGCGTCCGTTTGTCCATCTTTTGCGGCTTTTTCTCCAATGGCTGTACGATAGGTTTTTCTACAACTTCCGGTTGATGAGAACGATACTGTGTTTGCATATGCATCTATTATCACGGCTTATGAAATTTTTTTCAAGTATGCCATGATGAAATCCTCAATATCTCCGTCAAGCACCCGATCCGTATGAGCGGTTTCATGGTCAGTCCGAAGATCTTTTACCATGTGATACGGATGAAGCACGTACGAACGGATTTGGTTTCCCCATCCGGGCGTTTTGTACACCCCGCGGAGCTTCGTTTCTTCTTTTTTTCTTTTCTCTTCTTCCAATGCCCATAATTTTGACCGGAGAATTTTGAGAGCATACTCACGGTTTTGGCCCTGATACCTTTCTGTCTGGCACGTCACAATAATACCGGTTGGTTTATGGAGAAGTCTAACTGCGGTTGACACTTTGTTGACATTTTGCCCGCCTTTCCCGCCTGACCGGAAAAAATCCCATTCAAGCTCGTCATCTTTTATTGCTGCCACTCCCTCATCGGTTATCACCGGCAAAACTTCAATCATAGCAAAAGAGGTCTGACGCAAATTATCCGCATTAAACGGGGATTGGCGGACAAGCCGGTGCACTCCGCTTTCGGCTTTCAGTAATCCATACGCATAGGAACCGGATACCGTCATCGTGACGCTTTTAATACCTGCTTCATCACCCGGCGTGTAATCAATTTCATCTTTCTCCCATCCTTTCCGTTCTACAAACCTGCTGTACATGCGATAGAGCATCGCAGTCCAATCCATAGCTTCCGTCCCTCCTTGTCCTGAGTGGATGGAAAAAATTGCATCGGACCGGTCATACGATCCTCCTAAATACAGGGCAAATTCCAAACGATCAACTTCCTTAGTTAGTTCTTTTGCGTTTCCTTCCTGAATATATAATTCCAGCATTTCAGCTTCTTCAATTTCTTTCTGAAGACCGGAAATCTGCTTCATAACCCGGGCTCCCTGCATGTGATCCTGCCAAAAATCCGGCTTTAGGGTTTCTCGTTCCAATTCCCTGATCGTCTGTCTCTTTTGATCAGCGTTTAATTTTTCAATGATAGTTTTTGCACGCGTTATCAGATCTTCATCCATAGATTTATTTTATTATCGAGATTTACATACATTGTCATCGCGAGGATCCCGACGTCACGTCGGGAGACGAAGCGATCTCTATTATAAAGATTGCTTCGCTATAAGAATAGCTCGCAATGACAGTTCATATAGCTTTTGTTATTGGCCTGGTTTACAGATAACCGATTTTACTTCTTCTTTTTCCTGGGCCGGCAATGTTTCGAATCGCTTTACCACTTCTTCAATGACGCGGTGCGTTACGATTTCCTCGGTTTTCTTCTGTATAACGCTTCCCACCTGAGATACCACTTGGGATGAAAGGGACGCTGCTGCTTGTCCGGCATTCTGCGGAACATCGACAGTTCCCAACACTTCCTCTGCTTTCTTTCCTATGTCCGTTTCTACCACCTTGTCATGCACTGCCTGAAGAACTTCAGGGCGTTCCTGTTTCATAATTTTTGGCCACAGCAGACTTCCGCCGACAAGAACGACAGAGGCAAGAACAAATGATCCGATAAATTGTGGTATCATAGCCTCAACAGTATACCTTCCTTATAATAAAAATAAAAGGACAAACACTACAATTATTAAAGAATTTCTAATGAGGGAGCAAACTATGTGCTTTTTTTCGCGAAATCTACAAGCCCTGCCTGCCGGCAGGCAGGGAATTGCGGGTCTACAGATAGTTAACGAATGAAGTGAGTTTACTAGCTGTTGATGCCGCGTAATCGCGGCGCCAAGAAAAAAAGGATATAGTTTGCGAACATATATAAATAATTATGGTTATCTTAGGCATCGATCCCGGTGTTGCGCGCATCGGTTGGGGAATTATCAAAAATACCAAACCCGATCTGACTGTTATTGCATACGGACTCATCTCGACCCCCAAAGAAATTCAAAAAGAAATGCGGCTTAAAAGCCTTTATGATGCGATGCTATCTGTTTTTACAAAGTATCAGCCGGATATCATGAGCGTTGAAGACCTGTTTTTTGCGGCAAATGCAAAAACCGCTATTTCGGTGGGTGAAGCACGGGGTGTTATACTGCTTTCAGCTGCTCAAAAACGTGTTTCTGTGGTATCCTATACACCGCTTGCCGTTAAACGGACCATAACAGGGGACGGGCATGCGGATAAAAAACAAGTGGAAAAAATGATTGTCCAGATTCTCCGCTTAAAAAAAACGCCGGAAATTGATGATACGACGGATGCATTGGCAATAGCCGCAACGCATGCATATACAAATGAAAATCTCAAATCTCAAAACTCAAATCTCAAAAAGTAAAGAAACAATATGATTGGAGCATTAAGGGGAAAAATATTTTCAAAATCCCAAAATTCCGTTATCCTATTTGCAGGAGATGTCGGTTACACTGTTTTTGTAACGAATCGGTTCCTGGAAAAAACAAAAACCGATACGGATGCGTTTTTGTTTATCCACACCCACATACGGGATGATGTGTTTGATCTTTTCGGATTCCCGACTACCCAGGAACTCCACCTTTTTAAACTTTTGTTAACCGTATCAGGTATTGGACCCAAAACCGCTCTTGCCATCATTGACCGGGGTGTTTTGGCGGTGACCCAGGCAGTCCAACAGTCGGATGTTGATTTTTTTACGACCATTCCGAGACTCGGCAAAAAAAATGCCCAGAAAATTATTATTGAACTCAAGCAAAAACTCGGAAGCATAAGCGATCTTGATCTGACAGAGCATACGTCTTCAGAAACTAAAGAAATCCTGGAAGCTCTTGTTTCTATGGGTTTTATAAAAAGCGAGGCAATTCGCGCTATCCAGACAATTCCGACTGATATTGAGGCACTTGAGCAAAAAATCCGGTACTGCCTCAAACAATTAGGAAAAAGGGCATGAAAAACCAAAAAACTATTCATCCTGCTGTCACTGAAACAGTCGTATCTTCAGGAGGAGAATCACCTGAAGAAGAAAAACTGTTCACCTCGCTTCGGGCATCCTCCTGGAATGAATTCGCAGGACAGGTTCAGGTAAAAAAAAGTCTGCGGGTGACGATTGATGCGTCCAAAAAAAGAGAAGAAGCTATCGAACACATCCTTTTGTACGGACCGCCGGGTTTGGGAAAAACAACGCTTGCGCACCTTATCGGAAAAGAATTGGGAGTGAATGTAAAAATTACGTCAGGTCCTGCTATCGAGCGGGCCGGAGATTTGGCTGCTATTCTAACTAATTTGTCTCCGAAGGATATTCTGTTTATTGATGAAATTCACCGATTAAATAAAGTAGTAGAAGAAACACTCTATCCTGCTATGGAAGAGTACGCACTCGATATTGTACTGGGCAAAGGCCCGTCAGCACGCACACTCCGCCTGGATCTTCCTCCGTTTACGATTATCGGAGCCACCACACGGGCAGGACTTTTATCAGGACCTATGCGGGACCGTTTTGGCGTTATTCTCCGGTTATCCTTCTATCAACCGAAGGAATTAGAAGAAATCATAGAGCGGGCTTCAAAAAAACTCCACATAAATATCAAGCCTCAGGTACGAAAAATATTGGCTGAACGTTCACGGGGAACACCCCGCATAGCCCTGCGGCTCCTCAAAAGGGTCCGGGACGTAGCAGAGGTAAGGGATGTTCACGAAATATCAGAAGACATTCTTACCGATTCCCTATCCATGCTTGATATCGACCATTTGGGTCTTGATGATTCTGACAGGCGATATCTTCGTATCATGATTGAAAAACATGACGGGGGTCCTATTGGTATTGAGACACTGGCAGCGGCTTTATCGGAAGATATCGGAACCATTGAGGAAGTTATTGAACCGTACCTTCTCCAAACCGGACTTATTAAAAGGACAACAAGGGGAAGGATCGCAACCGACCAAGCATATAAACATCTTAAGAAAACTCCGCGAGGCAAAAATTCTGAGGTGCAATTGTTTTGATCGTTACTGTGTCGGTGCGCAGTTGGCCGACGCGCTCCCTGCTACCTGACCTTTATCAGTCAATGAGTATGAAGTAGCTACGTCATCTTTTGAGAGTGTTTTACCGCAAAATTCCAACGTTGCGTTTGATCCGCAGCAGACGAGTTGCTTGAGTGCATCAACATTTCTTCCTCCGAAATCAAATTCCGATACCACCATGTCATTGATTACCAGCGTGGGTGATCCGCTCACGTTGAATTTTTTGGCTGCGTCAAAGTCTTTTTGAGCGTAGGCGAGTCCCTTTTGTGCGTCGTTGACACACGTCTGAAGCAATGTCTGATTTACCCCCGCTTCATTCAGACATTCTGCGGATTTTCCTTCTTTC
Organism: Patescibacteria group bacterium; assembly: GCA_003545435.1. Classification (GTDB taxonomy): domain Bacteria; phylum Patescibacteriota; class Microgenomatia; order UBA10105; family UBA927; genus UBA10108. Next base: position 10,373 of record DPYI01000060.1, read on the forward strand.
ATATAGCAGGAAATATACGGCCAATACAGATCTTTTTGTTCTTCCCGAATACACATCTGCCGTAAATTTTCCTGTGCCTCTTTATCTCCATGCATAGAAGTTATTTTGCCGTTCTCAATGCTTCCGATATATTTCACTGCAAAATATTTCCCGAGGTCCTGATTTTCAGCTATGGCTACTTTCATAAGTCTCTGCATCTGCAAACCGTACGGACAGTCTGCAACGACAAATGCCGTCAGATTCGCAACATCTGCTTTTTTGACATCGGTACAGGTCAGAGGTTTTCTTTGTTCTTCCGCCCCTTTGACATCAGGTTGTTTATCAAGATCCGATACNNTCAAATACAAAGATACCGCTTTCTTCTTTCAAACCCGCCACTTCTTTCAACTTCACGGACGGATCAAGTTTCTGTATGATTTCCGGAATAATTTTTGCCTTTGCGCTCACCATCTGATCCCGGTTTTTTTTCAGCATCCCCACTCCTACAAGAGACCCGATAAAAACAAGCGCAATAAGTATTCCGACAATATTTTTTTTCTTCGGTGTTTGTTTTTTCATAAGGCCCTTAGTTTGACAGAAATTCCCTCTGTTTGTCAAGAACAAAAAACTATATACTATACAGCTATGAGAGCATTGTTCCGCAATAAAATCATGTGGTTCTTCCTTATCGGCATAGCAATTGGAGTTATCGTATGGAAATTCGTCATTATCCCAAAACAGGAAAATTCCAACGGGTCATCAAAAGCTAAAAAACCTCTGACCCATACAGTCAAACGGGATACTATCAAAGAAACCCTTACGATCTCCGGAGAACTTGATGCGGAAGAAAAGATAACACCGCGGTTTCAATCCTCAGGCCTTATCTCATGGATCGGTGTCAAAGAAGGTGATTTTGTAAAAAAGTATCAACTTATTGCAACACTGGATCAGAAAGAACAGAAGAAAAATCTTGAAAAATATCTGAATACCTATTTGGATACCCGGTGGGATTTTGAACAGGAGAAGGATGAGTACAGACAACCGGCCCAAAAATACTGGGGGCTGACGTGGGATCAACGGAATGAAATCGACAGAGCTTTAGAACAAGCTCAATTTGATCTGAATAATGCCGTCCTGGATGTAGAACTGAAGGATATTTTACTCAAATATACCACTCTCACTTCTCCCATTAACGGTATTGTGACAAAAGTAGCAGCCCCAGTTGCAGGAGTATATGCCACCGCAACGCAGGCGGAATTTGAGGTCATCAATCCCGATTCTCTCTACTTTTCTCTTCTTCCTGACCAAACAGAAGTTACAAAACTCACGTCCAGCATGTCAGCCCAAATTATCTTCGACTCCTATCCTGATGAAAAAGTTATAGGAACCGTACAAAATATCGCTTTTATCCCCAAAAGCGGAGAAACCAACACGGTCTATGAGGTGAAAATAGTATACCCGCTCAACGATGAAAGTCACACAAAATACAGAATCGGTATGACCGGCGATGCAACATTTACAATACTGGAGAAACCTGATGTCCTGTCAATCCCCCTTTCGTTTCTCAAAACAGAAAAGGACAAAAAATATGTCACAAAATTAACAGGGACTAAGAAAGAAAAAATGTATGTGGAAACGGGAATAGAGTCCGATACTGCGGTGGAAATAACGGGTGGTTTGGCAGAGGGCGACGTCATTTATGATTAAACTCCAGCATGTCTATAAAGAATATCCTATTGACGGTGAGAAATTTTTCGCGCTCAACAATGTGTCTTTGGATATAAAAAAGGGTGAGTACTCTGCAATTCTTGGTCCTTCCGGTTCGGGAAAATCCACGCTTATGCACATCATGGGGCTTCTGGACCTTCCCAGTAAAGGAAACGTGCTTATCGATAACATCGACGTCTCAACGTATACGGATAATCAACTCTCGCTGGCACGCAATGAGTTTATCGGATTTGTATTTCAGCAGTTCAATCTTATCAACAAACTGACTGTTCTTGAAAATGTCCTCCTTCCAACCATTTACACTAAACGTCCGTTGTCGTTTCATCCTCGTGAACGGGCGTTTAAACTTCTCAAAGATTTTGGACTGGAAAGTAAAATCCGCTCATTTCCGAATAAAATTTCCGGAGGACAACAACAACGGGTTGCTATCGCCAGAGCCCTTGTCATGAATCCGAAACTGGTGCTGGCTGATGAACCGACCGGCAACCT
>DPYI01000060.1:12628-26469 GCA_003545435.1 Patescibacteria group bacterium
AAACTCGTTATGACCTATTTTCTTTTTATTCTTAAATCTGCGTTTGAAGATTTTTACAGAAATAAACTGCGGACGCTCCTCACATCTTTGGGGATTCTCATCGGGGTTGCATCTGTAGTTCTTCTCATTGCCCTTGGGCTCGGACTGAAAGCCTACATCAAACAGCAATTCGAGAGTCTGGGAACCAATGTCCTCTACGCTATGCCGGGTACCATGGAAACTATGTCCCGCGGCGGCCCGGGCAACTCTGAAATTCGATTGGATGATAAAGATGTCCGGACGCTCAAAAAAGTAAGAAATGTCACTGCGGTTGTTCCTTTTTATTCTAAAGTTTCCCGGGTACAAGGATCCATCGATACAAAAACGTTTGAATTTGCCGCTTCCACCGCTGAAGTGTTTGACGTCATGTCTCTGGACGTCGAATATGGAGTCCCTTTTACGAAAAGCGATGTGGAGAAGGGCAGTAAAAAAATTGTCATCGGACCAAAAGTAGCTGAAAAAATATTCGGATCTGCCTCAAACGCTCTTGGAAAAACCGCAAAAATTGACGGTCAGGCGTATAAAGTAGTGGGTGTGGTAAAAGCAAAAGGCGGCGGCGGATTAGGGACTCCAAGCGTTGATGAGCACATATATATGCCCCATACCGCAGCATGGTCGTTTAATCCGACAAAAAAATATATGATGATTTATATAAAAGCCGCAGACGAAACAGTCATTCCTTCAATTAAAGAAGAGGCAACAAAGGCCCTTCTTAAACGGTATAAAAAGGATGAAGTCTCAATTATCGAGCAGACGGAAATCCTCAATACGATTAATTCTATTTTCAATATCCTTAATTCCGTCCTGATCGGCATTGCTGCAATATCGCTCGTTGTCGGAGGGGTCGGCATCATGAACATCATGTATGTCAGCGTTGTTGAACGCATCAGGGAAATCGGCATACGGCGGGCAATCGGAGCAAAAAAATACGACATCCTCTGGCAATTTTTGGCTGAAGCCGTCCTTTTATCCGGCATCGGCGGAGTATTGGGCCTTCTGGCGGCAGGCATAGGCGTACTGGCTCTCCAAACACTATTCCCTGCATACATTGACCTTCCAACGATCCTTATTGCTCTTGGCGTATCTTCCGGAGTCGGTATCGTTTTTGGGGTCATGCCTGCTAAAAAAGCAGCTGACCTCTCACCCATTGAGGCAATCAGGTATGAGTAATGCTCAATGAAATAAATCCGACCAATCCGACCAATATACCAATGAATATCTGAATTATATAATTTAAACATTCAACCATTTATTGGTCTGATTGGCTTATTGGTCTGATTAAAACATTGTTTAATGAAATCTGTTAATCCATCATTTCCCTGTATCCACTGTCAATGGCAAGTTGTGGGCAGTGGAGCTATCGGCACGGCGCATCGAAACCACTGCCCGTATTGCCTCTGGTCAAAGCATGTCGATAAGGAGAAATCCGGAGATAGAAAATCAATGTGCCAAGCTGAAATGACACCAATCGGATTGACGTTTAAACATGAAGGATTTGATAAATATGGAAAAGTAAGACAGGGCGAATTGATGATTGTCCACAGGTGTATGGAATGCGGAAAAGTAAATATCAACAGAATCGCAGGAGATGATAGCGAAGAAACAATTCTCTTATTGCTTCAACAAAAAAATATTACTAATGAATTGGGCAGTATTCTTAAACAATCAGACATCGATCTTTTGGGAAAAAAGGATGAAGATCGGGTCCGAAAACAACTTTTCGGTACTCACCAGGTAGGATAAAATATTTAGCTTCGCAAGGCGACGCCTTGCGAAGCTAAATCTCATATTTTATATTTCTCCGGAAGAAACCAACTGAAGCTCTTCTTCTTTCATTAATTTTAAAAAGTCAGGGGAAAGGAGAAAATGGATATCATCAATTCTTTGCTTAATGAAAGATGTGAGGTTTTTCTCAAATTCTCCCGCATATCCGGGATGAAACATAAATTCAATTGAATAAAGGTGGCTGTCTCTTTTTGCTTCTTCTACATCTTTTTTATACTCGCTGTACATTTCTTCAGGAGTCCCCCAGTGGTAAGCAAATATCCTATCAACGGTCCTACTAATGTTTAATCCTCTTGGTATTTCAGCTGGTTGAAGTGTCTTATGTATAACCTCTTTTCTCGCATAACAATTATTTGCTGTGCAATAATGAGCAACATGTTCAACAAGTTTGGTATGGAGCGCAATTTGTTTATGGCCAATCACGTGTTTTGGAGAGAAACCAACTTTTTTCCGAAATAACTCAATTTCTTCATCAAAAGCGCCCTCTAATTGTTCCTTCGTCCACTCCTTTAAAATGCGGTCATAGTCGTTGCCCTGAAGAATTTTGCCACCTTTGGATAAACGGTAAAGCGAAAAATGCAGTCCAACGTTTTGAATATTATTTTGTCGAATATAAGATACGGCTTCATCAGTTCCGTAGGAATCTACCATCAGCGACAGTTCTGAAACCCTTGATTGTTCGTACGCCTCAAACATAGCTCTATTAATACTTTTACTGAAACCAAAATCGTCAGCAGTAACGAGTGTTTTGATGGACATATATTTTCTACACACACCTGGTGTGTGTAGACTGTAGACAAGTGTGGATGCGGCTCTCTATAAACAATATATGTGATTTAATTTATTTATACAACTGACTATGGGTTCCTAACATTTCGAAGAGAACGGTGTATTCCTTGTTTTTCTTCATCTCTATGGAATAAATAGCCCGCCAATCGCCGGTAATATTTATACTCCTTAAGCCAGTAAGTTTACCAATTAGGCTATGATTATTCAGCAACGGGTGATGTTGATACCGGAGAAAAAGACTTAATCGCTTCCGGAAAGCAATTTTGATTTTGACCGGTGCTTTCCTTAGCTGTTTGTCAAAGCTTTTTGAAAAATCAATTCTTACGGGATTTTTTGTCATTGGTGATGAGAGTATCTATATAGTCAAGCACCTCATCGTTATTCTTAAAAGATATAATTTTTCCTTCACGCTTATCCTTCTTCGATTTATCCAGTGTTTTTATCATATAGTCAGTCGGTACTTCTGCCGCTCTTAACGTCACCGTACGCGCCCGCACCACTTGTTTCAAACAAGCGTTCACTAATGAACTAAGACTCAACCCTAATTCTTGAGCTACATTCTGGGCCTGAACTTTTAAATCTGGATTAAGTTTGACATTGATGACGGCTGTATTCATATATACGAAGTATATACTTTTTATATACCACAGTCAAGAGGGTCAGACCAGAGAAATAAAGCTGTATAGCTTTTTCTATAGCGGCCCGGGTAATTTGGACTGTTTTTTTTGATAGAAATTTTTATAATCCCTTCGTAGCCCATCAATCAATGGTATAAATTCAATACCATATTTTTTGATCTTATCATTGGAAACAATTAAGTTTTCGTTATCAAAAGGAAACTCTTCCTCTTTGAAGTTAAGACCAATAGCATCTGGATTTAACTGAATAATCGGTTCTTTACCGACAATTTTTCCCATTTCTCCTACCAAACCGGTATTCGTAATGATCTGGTCGCCCGCGATATTAAATGCCCCCTGTGCCCTATGCTCGACCAGTGCAACAATTGCCAGCGCCACTTCGTCAACAAACACAAACTGTGTGACGCCAAGTCCATTTCCCGGTAGTATCAAAGGTATTTTTTTTATTATCCTTGAGTAAATAAAATTTTCCCGATCGCAATAATTCTTGGGACCCAGAATATACGCAGGGCGGATTGTCCCACATTTAATTCCGCTCTTTTCTAAAACGCGTTCACATGCCACCTTGCCCTTATTGTAGTCACCAAACGCAGGCCAATCGCCTATCGGAGATTCCTCTGCAAGCGGAAATATCTCAGTTTTTTGATACGAAGCACTGGTGCCAAAATTTAAAAAATAATCAAATTTCAATTCTTCTATAGCCCGACTGGTTTGAGAGCCGATGAATGCACACATGTCTATCGCTACATCAAATTTTTCTTTAACATAAAATCCCTTATCTCTGTCGCCTTTTATGAAAGTAACTCCCTTTGGATACTTTGTGGAAATAACACCCCGATTGAAGACGGTAATTGTATGTTTCCGGGCAATAAGAAGTTTGACGAGGTGAGGCCCAACAAATCGCGATCCGCCAATGATAAGGATTTTCATATTATCTCCTTTTATATTCCAATATCTGCATGGCTACTGCGCTCAAGAGAATGATACCTCCTCCAATACATGCTCGGACAGACGGTATTTCCTGAAAAACAAAAAAAGCAAGCATAATGGAAAGAACTGTTTCCAACGATAAAATGGGACCGGAGACAATCGCTTCTACTCTCTTATATGCAAAATTAAGAAAAAAATTCATGCCTGCTATAATCATTCCTGAAAATACAATGATGCCGACCAAAAATGCATCTCCGTTCCATTTTGGAACGCCTTCCCTCATAAGGTTTGACATAATCACGGTGAAAATAAATGCAAAAAAGAGAGTATATGTTGACAGTTCTCTATCTGATAAATAATCCGTATGCCATTTTCGGGAGACGATGCTGAACCCAAACGCAAATATTGAAAACAACGACAAGAACTCACCTTTTCCCCCAATGGACTAATCCGCTTATATCGTTTACTGACACCATGAGAACTCCGACAAAGGAGAATATGATAAGCATGGTTTTTCTTATCGTTATTTTTTCATGAAAAAATAATGTTCCTAAAATAGCAGTAGCAGGAAGAGCCTGAATAAACATCACGTTGCTTACTTTTGTGATAAGGAGCGACATTGTCATTGCTCCGGCTGCCAATACCCAATAGCTTATGGCGCGAAGCACCAATAACAGAGTATCTCTAAAAGGTATATGAAAAATTTTATTTAATGCAATATCTTTATGAAAGAAAAGTATGGAAAAAAAGAAAGCCGCTCCGATTCTTAGGTACAATTGCTGATATAAAGCAAATGAAGTATTAAGAAATCTCGGAAAAATAGGAAGTATCCCCCACGATAAGGCAACGAGAACCAGCGCAATAATTCCTTTTTGCTTCCGGGTCATAGAAATTCCCATTACTAACACAGGTTGCGTGTTAACTCACGCGCTTCGGCGGACTACGCGATTACTTCTTATGCCACGGCGCGTTAATCATGCCGCATTTTTTTATATTTATACGGTTTTCCTGTTTGCGGGTTAATCGCTCCCTCCTTCGTCCATCGGCTTCGCTCGGGACTTCGGCGGGCAGGCCGCATTAACTCAAGTTTGGGTAGTGGCACTTCTTCCACTTCTTACCTGATCCACACCAACAAGGATCATTTCGGCCTAAGTGTTTCACTGATTTTACGGGTTGAGGAGCGGATTCCTGATTTGTCCGCATTTGTTTGGCTGCCTTGCTGATGGCCGTTTCAGTAGGTAATGGTATATTTCTGTCTGATGACTGCCTGTCCGCCGAAGTTTTAACGAAGGCGGAATGTCTGATAACTGACGGCTGTGTTGGAATGTTCACCTGTATTTTAAAGATCCTGTGGGCAATGTCAGATCCGATTGCAGCTACCAGCCGCTCAAACATGCTGAATGCCTCGTTTTTATATTCAACCAAAGGATCGCGCTGTCCGTACCCCCGGAGTCCTATGCCCTCCCTGAGGTCATCAATTGCCTCCAGATGCTCCATCCATAAGTTATCAATAATGGTGAGTGATACCCACCGCTCAACCTGACGCATGACTTCTGGAGAAATTTGTTTTTCCCGCGCCTCATACATATCACGGCTGAGTTTAATGAGAAAATCGGAAATCTCCTCTGATGTGTGCATCTGGAAAATCTGGGTAAAAAGCTGTTTTTGCGACAGTTCATCAAAGGGAATAATAGTAACAAACTCGGTAATAATCTGCTCCCGCTCAATGTTTCCTCCTTCACCTATGTGAAGATTGACGAGTGTGCTGATGTCACTGGCAATATACTCCAGTATTTTCTCTTTCTGGTCTTCGGCAAACAGAGCTTTTCTTCGCAGCCGGTAAATAATTTCCCTATGTTTATTGAGGACATCATCATATTCCACAAGGTGTTTCCTGGAGTCAAAATGAAACCCTTCTACTTTCACCTGCGCCTGCTGGATTGCCCGGGAAACCATCGGGTGCTCCAGGGGGACGTCTTCCGGCAGGTTAAACATCGTCATAAGCTTCGCAACCTGATCTCCGCCGAAAAGACGCATGATGTCGTCTTCCAGTGATACAAAAAACCTGCTCGTCCCCGGATCGCCCTGCCTTCCGGACCGGCCACGAAGCTGGTTATCGATGCGCCTGCTTTCATGCCGTTCTGATCCTATGACATGAAGGCCGCCTAAACGGACCACTTCATCATGCGCTTTCTGCCACGCACTCATTTTTCGTGAAAATTCTTTTTCATCTTTTCCGCCAGAGGCGGATCCGCCTTTGGCGGACACTTCTTCCAGCTCATACATTTCGGGTTTTGATCCTCCTAAAATGATGTCCACTCCGCGGCCTGCCATGTTGGTTGCCACTGTGACAGCGCCTTTTTTACCTGCCTGTGTAATGATGAGAGCCTCCTGCAGATGATTTTTGGCATTCAGGAGCTGATGCGGAATGCCTTTCCTTTTCAAAAGCTCACCGATGATTTCATTTTTTTCTATTGAAGTAGTGCCTACCAGCACCGGCTGGCCTCTCTTATGACATTCCGCAATCTCATTGGCAATTGCACCGTATTTGGCGCGGGGCGTCTTATACACACTATCGGAGTAATCCCGCCGAATCATGTCTTTGTTGGTGGGAATGATAACAACATCAAGATTGTAGATTTTTTTGAATTCCTCTGCTTCCGTTGCTGCAGTACCCGTCATACCTGCCAGTTTTTGGTACATACGGAAATAATTCTGGAGAGATACGGTTGCCAGAGTTTTACTTTCCTGCTGGATCGCGACTCCTTCTTTGGCCTCAATTGCCTGATGGATCCCTTCGGAAAACCTTCTTCCTGTCAGGAGCCGTCCGGTAAACTCATCAACGATCACAACCTGTCCGTCTTTGACGATATAATCCCGATCTTTCAAAAACAGTGTCCTGGCTTTGAGGGCTGCTTCCAGGTGATGGACGGTCTCAAAATCCTCCTCATAGATATTGCCCAGTCCCATCATCTTCTCTACTTTCATCACTCCGTGATCCGTGAGATGTGCTGTCCGCATCTTTTCATCTATCGCGTAATCAATTTTTGACGTGAGCTTATCGACCATCTTTGCATAATCGTAGTACTTGTGTGTGGCTTCCGCGTCAGGAGCTGAAATAATATGGGGAGTTCGGGCTTCATCAATAAGAACTGAATCCACCTCATCAACCACCGCATAGTGAAACTCCCGCTGGGTCAGCTGTGACGGGTCAGACACCATGTTGTCCCGAAGATAATCAAATCCGAATTCGCTGTTTATGCCATACGTGACATCAGCCTGATACGCTTCTTTTCGGGTAATGGGCCGCAGGTGCCGCAGGCGGAAATCTTTGGCTGTCGGGTCAGTATAGGAAGGATCATAGAGGAACGACTGATCGCTGATAATGGCTGATACCGATACTCCCAAAAGGTGGAAAATCGGCCCCATCCATCCTGCATCTCTGCGGGCCAGATAATCGTTAACCGTGACAAGATGCGCACCCTGTCCTGATAATGCATTAAGATATAACGCAGGAATTGCCGACAAGGTCTTCCCTTCTCCTGTTTTCTGTTCTGCAATTTTTCCAAAATGCAGTGCTGCAGCTGCTATAAGCTGTACGTCAAAATGCCGCTCTCCGTTAATCCTGCGGGAGGCATCTCTGACCAGAGCAAATGCCAAAGGAATACACTCGTCAAGGGGTGCGTCTTGGGATAATTTTGTTTTTAATTCTGCGGTTTTTTGGACAAACTGGTCATCCTTCAATTTTCGGATATCACCCTCTAATGAATTAATCTCCAGAACGAGATTGCGGAGCTTCCCTATCTCCTTTTCATTGCTATCCAGCAGTTTCCCTAAAAATCCAAACATGAAACTCATGATATCACAATTTCAGCCTCATTTGTGAACCTGGTACGAGTTTCACATTATCAATAGAATCTTGTAATCCCAACGTGTAAAAAGGCTTAGCTTTGTTTAACAAAGCTAAGCCTTGGACTCAAAGAACTATCGGCTATTAATCAACATTGTACGAAAAAGAAGCGATTGAGGGCAATTCCGTAGTCCTTCACCGTAGAAAACAAAGAGGTAAGCGTGACAAACAGGTGATCCGACTTCATCTTATATTCTTTTTCCCGTAAATAATTGATACATAAGAATCCTTTTGGCGAAAGAAGTTTTTTCAGTTGTACAATAAACTGTTTTTGCTCAATAAACGATGGTATGTGAGGTCCGACGGAAAGATCAACAATAATACAATCAAACGTTCGATTTTGTCCTAATAATTTCTTTACATAGAGTTTTGCATCAGCTTGAACAATATGAATGTAACGGTCTGAACGTATATTGAAATATTTTTGGGCAATATCAATGATGGCTTTGTCGATATCCACACAGGTCTGTTTGATTTTCGGAAAGTACCCGGATAAAAGGGATATAACCGTCCCTCCCCCTACCCCTAACACAAGTGCGTTTGTCGGTTGCTGAGTTTGAATGGAAAAATGCTTACATGCATGTTTCCAGAGATTTTCGATATACGCGCCTGATTGGGGTGACCTATTAACCAATAATTTCATTTTTCCCTGTTCCTCATTCACGCGGATATGATAATTATGGGGAGATGAAGTAATGAGTATTGTTTGAGGAAAGAGATAGGATTTCCAGGACATGAAGGTTCATTTTATGTCATCGCGAGAAACAAGAGAGACGAAGCGATCTTTATTATAGAGATTGCTTCAGCCTCGCTTCGCTCAGCTTCGCAATGACAACAGCAGAATAAGCATTATCTTTTGATCACTTCTTTTCCGACAAAAGGTTGTAATACGGTTGGCACACGAATAGAACCATCTTTTTCCTGATAATTTTCAAGAATTGCTATAAGGATCCTTGGCGAAGCAATAGCCGTATTATTGAGCGTATGGCAAAAGACTGTTTTCCCGTCTTTTGTTTTATAACGGATCTTTAACCGCCTGGCCTGAAAATCACCCATAAAGGAATCGGACATGGTTTCGCCATAGGAGACTCTGCCCGGCATCCATGTCTCAATATCGTATTTTTTGACCTGCGGTTCTCCCATATCAGCTGTAGACATAAGGATCACCCGATACGGAAGTTCCAAATCCTGAAGCACTTCTTCTGCATTAGCTAACAGCTCTTCTAATATCTCCAACGATTCCTTTTCATTGTTTTTTGCTATCACGACCTGCTCGACTTTATTAAACTGATGCAGTCTGTATAACCCCTTTGTATCTTTTCCGTAGCTTCCTGCTTCCCTCCTGAAACACGGGGAGAATGCTACAAATTTTTTCGGCAATTCTTCTTCTTTTAATATCTCATCAGCAAAATAGGAAGTAATGGGAACTTCCGCAGTACCTGCTAAGTAGAGATTGTCTTTTTCCAGACTATACACTTCATCCTTTCCCCATGGAAGCTGGCCGTTCCCAAAAAGCGTAAAGTCCCGAACGAGTGACGGTGCGATCATCGGGGTAAAACCGCGGCTAGCAAGCTTCTGAAATGAATACCAAAGGACAGCAAGTTCCAAGTGCGCTCCTTCGTTTTTCAAAAAATATCCCCGAAATCCGGAAATCTTCGTTCCTCGTTCAAAATCGATAAGATCCAGATCTTTCCCAAGCTGTATGTGGTTTTTAGGGGTAAAGTCAAATGCCTTTGGTGTTCCCCATTTCCTTACTTCTACATTTGCCGAGCTGTCTTTCCCCACTGGAACGCTTTCATGGGGAATATTCGGTATTGTCAAAAGATATGTTTTTAATTTCTCTTCAACAATACGCAGTTCTTCCTCTGAACTTTTTACTTCTTCTTTTAAAACACGTGCTTTTCTCCGGTCTTCTTCGTTATCAAGTTTTCCTGTTTTATTGCGTTTCGCACGTTGCTCCTCGATTTTTATGATAAGCTGCCTCCTTCTGCTATCGGCAGCCATTAACCCGTCCCAGTCCACCTGACGGTTTTTGTTTTCCGCAGCTCTTTTGCAGATATCTAAGTTTTGGCGGATAAAATTGATGTCGAGCATAGTGGTATAACCATCAACGAATTACGAATGATTTTACGAATATACGAATCTTATTTATTCGTAAATTCGTACCGATTCGTTATTCGTTGATTATTTTCAGGATAATCGGCTTTAATTTTTCCAACGCTTTCCTTCTATGATTATACGCTTTATTTTCCTCTTTGGATAATTCATCGTGGTTATAATACTTCTTCAATTCCGGTAAATACAGAAGCGAGCGGTACGGAAATCCTTTTCTTCTGTAAGAAGATGGCTTTGGGGCAATTATCCCTCGTATGACACCCTCACTCGTATGAACGTTTCCGTGTGACAATGCAAGCGCAATGACAACCCGAAGCTGCGCTCCACGCTTGTTTTTGGGTATTCTCTTCATTCTCTCAATGACGTGTTGAATTAATTCCTCATCTTCATCTTCCCGGTCTTTATGTATCCATCTGTGGGAATGTACTCCCGGTTCACCGTTAAGAGCATCAATCTCCAGCCCTCCGTCATCAGCCAGAGTCGGAAGGCCGGACAATTTTGCATACGTCTTTGCTTTCAATATCGCATTTTCTTCAAACGTACTTCCGGTTTCTTCGACTTTCTGAGCAATACCGATATCTTTAAGTCCTATGCACGTAAAAGGAAGATCCGAAAGACAGTCCTGAATTTCCTCCAGTTTTGCTAAATTTGTTGTTGCTATGAGCAATTTCTGCATACGTGCTACTTTATCATGTTAACATAATAAAGTAGTCATAAACCAAGTCCTTCGTGGATATCTTGAAGTGCTTTTAATCCCATGCCGAGGAATTGATCAATAGGAATGTTGATCTCTTCGCATTCTGCAATGATCTCTCTTTTGCAGTTGGCGGCAAATCCTTTGCTCTTATATTTTTTGATTAACGATTCAGGTTTTACGCTTGCTAATTTTTTATCCGGCTGAATAAGCGCTGTGGCAACAATGAGGCCGGTAAGGGTTTCAGCTGCAGCTAAGGCGTGCTGGACTCTGCCTTCCCTGGTTTTATCTTTAAACTCCGGCGGGCCGTAATACGCGTCTCCGAATCCCTGACCATATCCATGTGATTGAATTGTTTTGATAAGAAATTCTGTACCGCCATTCTTTCTTAAAATATCCGCGCATCGAATGCAGTGGAGTTTTGTGTTTGTTCTTGTTTCTTCCCAGTCGATGTCATGCAGAAGCCCGATAATCCCCCACTCCTCTTCAACTTCTGAGAAATGCCGGGCAAGTACCCGCATAATCGCCTCCGACTCAATGCAATGCATCTTCGTTATTGGATCTTTAATATATTCATCAAGAAGCTTCTTTGCCTGTGGATAGGAAATTCCTATATCCTTTGTGCTATGTCCATTATGATTGTTTTGTTTATTGGATACTTCTTCCTGTTTCTGTTCTTTTTTTTCATCTGTAATCGGTCGGAGAGTCGGAAATAAAATAACATCTTTGAGTGCGTGCTGATTGGTGAGAATTGCAACAAGGTTGTCAATACCCATACCCCAGCCGGCAGTTGGCGGCATACCATACTCAAGTGCCCGAATATAATCGTCATCAAACACTTCATGTTCACTGTGACCTATTTCACCGAGTTTTTCTGATTCCTTCCAACGATTCGCTTGGTCAATCGGATCATTTAATTCGTTATATGCATTGATGATTTCTCGTCCAGCAATAAGTAACTGAAATGACGCTGTCTTACGAGGATCTTCCGGAAGCCGTTTCGCAAGTGATACGAAATCCGTCGGCCGATCTGTCAAAAAAAGCGGACCGACCAAATGAGGTCTGGTAGTTTGCTTATAAAATGTATCTAAAACGGCTCCGTAACCGATCGCTCCTGTTAAATCCACTTTTATTCCTTTGCTTTTAATCATGGTGCGTAATTTTTCCTCTGTATCAGCTTGATTAATGTCAACTCCGGTATGTTCCAATATCGCTTCCCTATAGGTTATTCTTTTCCATGGAGCCTGAAAATTTAATTTTATACCCTGATAATCCAACTCAATGGTTTGACATACGTCCTGAACAAGCTCAATGAGCATGTTTTGGGTAAACTGCATTAATTTTTCATAATCTGTGTACGCCCAATAAAATTCGAGCATCGTAAATTCTGGATTGTGCCCCCTATCCATCCCTTCATTTCGAAAATCCTTCCCCAATTCATATACTTTTTCAAACCCGCCTATAATCAATCGTTTGAGATAAAGTTCAACAGCTATCCGTAAATAAAGATCCGTGTCTAACGTGTTATGATGGGTAATAAATGGCTTTGCCGCTGCTCCACCATAAATTGGCTGTAAAATCGGAGTTTCAACTTCAATAAAACTGTGAGAATCAAAATAATGACGGAGAAATTTAATAATTTTAGTACGTATCAAAAATACATTTTTAACTTCCGAATTCATCAGCAAATCCACGTATCTCTGACGATAGCGTTCCTCAATGTCCTTGAGCCCATTCCACTTGTCAGGAAGCGGCCGGATTGTTTTTGTAATGAGCTGAAAATTTGCTGCAAAGACAGAAACCTCTCCGGCTTCAGTTTTTCCGAGTGTCCCCTGAACACTGAGAAAATCGCCCAGATCTACAAGTTCCATAAGTGCAAATGTCTTCTCAGAAACCTTATCTGCTTTACAGACTATTTGTATCTGACCGGATTCATCGACAAGGTCAAAAAAACAAATTTTTCCGTGTCCCCGTCTTCCGGTTATTCGGCCAACAACGCTAACATCCTCTCCTTCTTTTGTTTTTGCTTCTGCGATTGTTTGATCCCGAATGACGCGCGAAGGATATGGGTCTATGCCCATTTTTTTCAATTCTTGAAGTTTCTCAATGCGGGTCTTACGTAAATCATCTAAAGTAGGCATATGTTTTCATTATACAAGAAACCCAGCCTTTTGTGGAAGGCTGGGTAATTTATTTGTAAGAATTATTTTTTATCCTATCTCTAAAACCTTGTATTTAATCTTACCTGCAGGAGCTTCCACTTCCACCATTTCCCCTACTTTTTTCCCAAGAAGCGCTTTCCCCAAAGGAGACTCATGGGAAATTTTCTTTTGCATCGGATCTGCTTCCCATTCTCCGACCAAGAGGTACTCTTCTTTTTTTCCGTTGACGTGGAGGATCACTTTCGAACCGATGTCTATCTGTCCCGTTGCCTTTGAACTGATGATTTTTGCAGCTCGGATAATCTCTTCAAGCTCCGCTATCCGTCCGTCAATGAACGCAAGATCCTGTTTTGCCGCCACGTATTCGCTGTTTTCGGAAAGATCTCCTGCCTCTCGGGCATCCGAAAGCCTGATAACCGTTGCCGGCCGTTTTACTTTGACCAGTTCTTCATGCTCTGCTTTCAGGGCATTCAGGCCTTCTTTTGTCAGCAATTGCTGATGACTATGATTGT
Organism: Patescibacteria group bacterium; assembly: GCA_003545435.1. GTDB lineage: Bacteria > Patescibacteriota > Microgenomatia > UBA10105 > UBA927 > UBA10108. Next base: position 26,203 of record DPYI01000060.1, read on the forward strand.
CCATATGGTGAAAAAAAACCTCCCCACAGCATCTTCTCTTTTTTGACGCGGGGAGCGTTTTTATATACGAAAATAAGCTCAAAAATTCAAAACAGACAAGAATAAAGTGTACAGTAACCTCCTTGAGCTGTCAAGTAGAAGCTGATAGAATACAAAGGCCTTACAAGCTGATTCCAAAGCTAATTTCTTAATTTCGTTCTTTTATATTGTTTATTTGTAGATTAATAGATTTATATATTTGTAGATTTAATCTTCGCCGCGTTCGTC
>DPYI01000032.1 GCA_003545435.1 Patescibacteria group bacterium
GGATAGAAGAACGTGAGGGAAAACTCTATGGCTATGAATTTACCTATTCAGGAAAGAAAAAATCACCAAAAACATGGCTTGAAACATATAAAGAAGCAACATTTACTGTCATAAACCGCGAAAACTATCTTCCATTTATAACAAAAAACTAATTGTTACCCCGCCCCGTGCTCGATCTTGAGCCGTGAGATTTTGCCGGAAAGGTCATCTGAAACCACCCCGTACTCCGGAAGCAAGCGGTGAATAATTGCCAAACTCGCCTCAAACTCAGGCTGGACGACAACCTGAACTCCTAATGACTTGAGCCGCACCTGATCTTCCTCGTGATGGCTTCTGCAGATAATCTGGATGTTTTTGTTGAGGGTCAAGGCGTGTCCGATGATGAGCTCCTGCGTGTGCCGGTCAGGAATGGCAATAATGATGGCTTTGGCAAAATCCACCTGCGCTTTGTCCAATACGTCCCGGTCCGCAGGATCCCCCCAAACGACTGTTATTCCTTTTTCCTTCACATCCGTAATGGTGGTGTGGTTGTAATCCACCACTACCAGGGGGACTCCGGCCATCTCAAGAGCCCGTCCTATGTACTTCCCTACCCGTCCGTATCCGCAGATGACGACGTGATTTTTAAAGGGTAATTCCTCATTTTTTTCCGATTTCAGATGTGTTTTTCTTCCGAATAAAAATATCCTGTCTCCAAGACGGTGTTTGAGACTGTAGTAGAGTGTAGCTCCATGCAGGAAAAGCGGGGTAGAAAGCGCGATTGTCCCCACAACCAGAGAGATAAACAGGACAAAATCCTGGTTTGAGAGGGCTCCCAGATTGACTCCTTCTTTTGCTAGAATAAACCCGAATTCGCTCATGGAAAGAAGCCCAAGCCCCACCATCCATGCGGTTTTGGGGTGATACCCTAAAAACCTGTTCAAGAGAAATACGACGACAAATTTTAATATAATAATAAGAAGCGTTACCCCGATAAAAAAAGGCCACATGAGATAAACAGCAGCAAGCGGAATGCTCATCCCCAGAGACACGAAAAATATGGTCGCAAAAATATCCCGGAGAGGCCGGACTTCCGCAAACACCATATGGTTCTGGCAGGTTTGGGCAATCAAGAGTCCTGCGATAAACGCGCCCAGTCCGGCTGAAAGTCCGGATACATATGCTACGAGCGCTGATATGAATACAATGCTGATTGTTGTTATGAGGAATACCTCACGGCTTCCGAGCTTGGCAACCGAGTTCAAAAGAAACGGTACGCCGGTTTTCCCAAAAAACAGAACCGCAGCAATTGCAAGACCCGCTTTTATAAATTGGAGGACAATAATCCCGGTGGTCCCCACAAGCGTAGCGGATCCGGACGTATAGGTTGATACAAACGCTGGCAATAAAATCATGACGGGAATCACGGCCAGATCCTGAATCACTAACCACCCGGTGAGGATCTCTCCCGGCAGAGTATCAAGCTCCCCTTTTTCAAACAGTATTTTTACGATAACCACCGTTGAGGATAACGAACCGGCAACCGAGATGAAAAGGCTGGGTAAAAACGGCATACCGGCAAACCCGAATAATACCAAAAAAAGCAAAGACGTCACCAGAACTATCTGGAAAAAGGCAGCCCAGAAAACGATTCCGAATATGTTTCGCAAGCGGTGGAAAGAAAATTCCACGCCCAAAGTAAAAAGGAGCAACGTCACTCCGATGTCAGCTATCAGATGGAGAAATGCCGTATCGGTAAACTGCGGAAAAATATTGCCGAATACTAGCCCCATGACGATATATCCTATGAGCATCGGGAGCTTCAGCGCGTGAGCAAAAAACCCTCCGGCTACCGCGGCAGTAAAAACAAAAAGAAGCGTTGTAACAAGAGAAAGTGAGCTTAAATCCATAGCATCTAATAAAATCCTAAATTCGAATACCTGCCCGTCCGGCAGGCTGGTCGAAATTCGAAACAATATCTAAATTCAAAAATTGAATATTCAAGCATTTGAATTTATTTCGGATTTCGTGCTTCGTGCTTCGGATTTAATGATTCTCTTCATATCATCCGGTATCGGTGCCTCATATGCAAGAGGTTTCCCTGTTCTGGGGTGGGCAAACGTCATTTTCCACGCATGGAGCATGACACGAGGAGCCCACATCCTATCTTCCCGGCTTTGTTTCCGTCCTGCGTAAAGGTAGTCTCCCACCAAAGGATGCCCGAGGTATTTAAAATGCACCCGTATCTGATGGGTCCTCCCCGTCTCAGGATATACTTCTACCAGAGACAATGGAATTCTATTATTCTGAATTCTAAATTCTGAATTCTGAATTCTTTTGAAGCGTGTCACCGACTCCTTTCCTCCGGGTACGATACCGAAGCGTTCCCTGTTCCACGGAAGCCTTCCCACGGGCGCACGGATTTCTCCTTCCTCAGACATTGTTCCGTGGACAAGCGCAAGATAGGTTTTTTTCACCTCGTGCTCTTTAAACTGCCTCTGGAGTTTGATAAATGCTGCCGGATTTTTTGCCACAAGAAGAATCCCTGATGTTTCCTTGTCAATCCTATGCACAATCCCCGCCCGACTAATAAATTCAGAATTTTCATCTTTTTCAATACATTCTGAATTCTGAATTCTGAATTCTGAATTTTTTTCAATCCACTCCTCTACCGTCTCTCCTTTCACGCTTTCTGCTCGGTTAACAACCATTCCCGAAGGCTTATTCAGAACGAGAATATCGTCATCCTGATAAAGGATTACCGGGGTCATGTACGTTTTTTCTTTTCCTCGCACGTTTTACAGAGCGTTGCAGTAGGAAGAATGCTTAACCGATCCGTATCTATCATGTTCCCGCACTTTGTACAAAATCCGTAATCTCCGGTAGAAACCCTCAATAGTGCATCGTCTATTTTTTTCCGTTTCATCCGAAGTTCCTCAATGATGGCCGTAAACCGGTCGTGGGCTGACTCTTCATCCGCGTCCCGGTCAGATGCTGCGTTGTCGGTGAGGCGGTCCGGATCGGAAAACGGATCCTGTTTGACCAGTTCATCAATACGGGCCTCCAAAAGCTTTTTTTCTTCTTCAAGTTGAACCCGTATTTCACTCAGCAGTTCGTTTGGAAAATTTTGCATACAACCCTCCTATATTCATGCGCACATATGTATACGCCTTTGGAATGTATAGTTTGAGAAACTCTTTTCCTCCGCCCCAGGTAATAAGCCCGCCCACTGCTTCACCGAAAATTCCGATACACACCCATTGATTAAACGTGAGACCTGAAAAGTATACACGACTCTCTTTCATAAATTCAAGACAGAACATGGCAATGCTGAAAAAAAAGAAAAACCACAACGCGTGGAGTCCTGCCTTTCCAAGCGATGTTTTTCTTACGCGCCTGACCAGATACAAAAGAAGTAAGATAATAAATACGGCACACATTTCATACAATGCGACAGGGTGTCTCATGCCATCATAGCCGGCTATCCTGACTCCAAACGGAAGCGCTGTATTTTTTCCCACAACCGAACCGTCTAAAAACGCGGCCATTGCTCCCCAGGTAAACGCCGATGAAAAGCCGGTCGTGAATGCATCCAAAAAAAGCGACCTCGGGATATGAAATTGCCTGCTCATGGCAAGCATGACAGCCCCGCCTCCTAAAAATCCTCCGTAAAACGAAAGACCCGGCTGAATCCACAGGGTGAAAATCCGGATCCAAAGGTTGCCTGCGAATAATTGCCAGTGCGTAGAGACAAATCCCAGACGTGCACCGATACAAGCAGCAATCGTCCCGTAAAACATCAGCTGATAAATATGCTCCTCCGTGACTGCCTGATTGCGCAGCTGCCGCCAAAAAAGAAATGAAAATACCATCCAGGCAAGGATACTAAACACCATAAAGCTGGAGATGTGAATTGAACCAACTGAGAGAAGGGTTGGGAACATAAAAGCACCATTGTCATCGCGAGGATCCCGACGTCACGTCGGGAGACGAAGCAATCTCTATTAGAAAGATTGCTTCACTTCGTTCGCTATGACAAAGTAAGCTGAATGAACATGCGTATACGTAACTACTTTTTATTATACCGTATCCTGAATATGCCATAGACCGCAATAGATACTCCGAGAATAAAAATAACTTTCCCGACACCCACAACATCAGCCAACACCCCGCCGATCATCACAGGAAGAATGCCGACTCCCCCTACAAACGCTCCCAATACCCCGTACACGCGTCCCCGCATATCCCCCTCAGCCTCTTTCTGAAGAATACTGTTTGCCGGTACATCCAGCAAACTATTAGATACCCCTAATAAGAAAAAGAGGAATATCTCGAGAGGAACGATGATCCAATCGGCAAACAGCCAGTCAAATCCCGCATAGCGTTTAAGATATACGGTTATGGAAATAACGCCAAGCACCATTCCCGCTCCAAGAATCCCTGCATTCATAAGTTTAGCGGGTTTGTAGACATACCCGCGGTTCCCCACCCAAAAACCCCCCAGAAGGATTCCTAGGATTACCGGCCCAATGACAAAAACGGATGCGTCCGTTACATCAATTCCTAACACTGTATCGGCAAATCCGGGTCCTAATGTAGAAAGCATGGCAATGATAATCTGCGTACCGGTAAGAAGAAGCACGGAATCAAAAAGAACCGGTGAATGCCGTACATACGCGATACCTTCTTTCAAAGAATTCAATAGTTTTTGCACAACCCCTGACACATTCAATGTTTTGATTCTTTTCCAGAGTTTTGTATCATCCGATGATACCGGAAGATAAAGAGATATCCACCAGGAAAGGACATAGAGAAAGGACAAAAAAAGGAGGGAGGTGAATGGCCCTAAAAATCTCAAAAGAGGACCGGCAGCTATAAATCCTATCGCGACACTCCCGTAGTACGCAAGGGAAAAAAGGCTGTTGGCGGATACCAAATGTTTGGGAGGCACTAATTTCGGGATCATCGTTGCTTCAGCCGGTACAAAAAATTGGGTGACGACGGCATTCAAAAATAACAGAACATACACAAATGCTACAAAGTGGGATGAGAGAAGAAGCCCCAACACAAGGACAGCCCGGATAATACAGCTATAGAGGATAATCATCCGTTTATCGATGTAATCTACAGCAGTCCCTGCAAGGAGCCCGAAAAGTATGGAAGGAATCCCGTATGCCATAAACAGACCTGAAACCGCAGCATTGCTTCCGGTATTTCTGTAGACAATAAGTCCTAAAAGAAATAGGGTGATATTCGCGGCAAACTGCGAAAAAATCTGGCTAAGCCATAGGTATAAAAACTGTCGATGGGATAAAACGGCAATAAAAGGAAGCGTTTTAGAAGCCATGCACTACAGTATACCACGAAAAACTCCCTTCTGTCCCAAAAAAAAGTTGCATTTCCGAAAACGAGTGTCGTACAATCGTATATACCGTATGCTAGAAACGTCCCACGCGCTTGTTGCCGGAGCAATTGCCGGCCACACGAAAGATCCGGCGACTGCTGTAAGCCTATCTTTCCTGTCTCACTTTATCATGGATGCAGTTCCCCACTGGGATTTCGGTACAAACTGGAGAGGCAGAAGAAAGCTCTATACCGGATTGGTGGCAATTATTGATGTTATTGTAGGATTTGGGCTGGGATATCTTATATTTGGACAAACAGTCCCTCTGCCATTGCTTTTTGCGGCAATTGCCGCCTCTATGATTCCCGACTGGCTGGAGACGCCGTGGTACATCTTTTTTGCCAACCACCAGAAAAAACAACCCGCTAAACAGGCGGGTTTTCCTGAAAAGCTGGCATTCGGAATTTACAAACTGGAAAATCAATTTCACAATAAGACAAAATTTCCTTTAGGAGTTATCACGCAGATTGTAACTGTTGCCTTCTTCTTTGTCCTCCTTAAGTAAAAAATCCACTATCAGCCGTACGCCAAATCCCGTTCCCCCAACAGGAGTGAGGAGTGCGTTTTTCTCGGCAATCGCAGGGCCTGCGATGTCAATATGCGCCCAAGGGATACCGTCAGGGACAAATGCTTTGAGAAATAAGGCTGCGGTGATGGCGCCTCCGTAGCGTTTCCTTGTCACATTTCGGATATCCGCCACATCGCTTTTCAGAAGGTCATTGTACGATTCCGGCATCGGCAACTCCCAGACAGCTTCGCCTGACTGTACAGCCGACTGTTTCAAACTCTCTCCTAACTTCCCATCAGTTGCAAACAACCCTGCAATATCTTCTCCCAAGGCAATCATGCACGCTCCTGTGAGAGTTGCCAAGTCAATCATGATATCTGGTTTCATGGTTTCCCCCGCCCAGGCTAAAGCATCTGCCAGAATGACTCTGCCTTCCGCGTCTGTGGAAATAACCTCAATGGTTTTCCCGTTATATGCTCGCACCACATCCCCAGGTTTGATGGCTTTACCGGACGGCATATTTTCAACAGCCGGGATCAACCCGATAACGGTTGCATTTGGCTCCAGTTCTGAAATAACGGAAAAAATTCCCAAAATTGCCGCAGCCCCTGCCATGTCTATCTTCATCGTCTCCATGCCTTCCTGGGATTTGAGGGACAGTCCGCCGCTGTCAAAGGTGACGCCTTTGCCTACTAATACAATAGTTTTTTTCTGTCTCGGATGGGATCCCTCTCCGCCATCTGGCGGATCGGGATGACATCGGAATGTCAGTTTAATCAATTTCGGCTCCTCATCACTCCCCCGGGCAATTCCCAAGATCCCGCCCATCCC
>DPYI01000007.1:0-2342 GCA_003545435.1 Patescibacteria group bacterium
TTTTTCCCGTCGCTTTCCATACTTCCCGATCGGTCAAATACGAGCATGGTATCGGTAGGCGCGGTACAGCTTCCTATGGCGGGACGTGAAATGAGCGGCGCAGGCCAACTGAAAAAAATATTTTTTTCCTCTCCCTTCCCGATCGCGTCAAGTGTGGTTTCTGAAGCGGCGATAGCGTTTTTACTACTGTCGTACACGATTGCGGAAATGTTCACGTTTGAAAGCGTGTCGATCGAATCATTCACGATCGTTGCCTGCAGGTGCGGTGAGCCATATGGGTCGGTAAGCGCGCGTGATTTTACCGAGAGTGTTTGTTGCGTTGGTGTTCCTTTCACCCACTGCGGATCTTTATCAAATTCAAAAAACACACGCGTGGGTATCGCATTTCCAACTTTAATATTTGGTTCATACACAACAAATTGTTCTCCCGGATTCACAAAGATACTTCCTTTCTGGCTTGCAAGGAGACTGCTGCCATTGTCATACAGTTCAAATTTGTATCCGATACGTTCAAGCCCCGCGCTAAAGTTTCTGTTTTCAATATATGCGGCAAGATCATAGGTTCCATCGTTCACCTTAAAGAAGCGGCTCCAGTCCACAAGGAGCGGCGCCACGCGAAAACTGCACACTGCCTTGCATGACCCGCCGCAATCAACCCCTTCTTCATCCTGATTTCTTTCACTGTCAAAACAAGACGCCTCGTGGTAAATAAATGAGCGATAGATCGGATACGCGGAAACGACAATAATCGTCCCCACGACGAGGAAAAGATACGCGAGCTGGCGTTTTGAAGCCCATGTCAACATAAATATATTGATTACAGTATATCAAAAATTGCCATTCATAAAAATCATATACGTAAATGAACTAATAATTACCAATGCGAGAATCGCTATTGCGTAAGGATGTTTGGTCAGGCTAGTGTCCTTATATCCTCCGGATGTCTGCTGGAAACCCCAGAGTGGTCTCCGTAAGAATTTAAATTTTGAATGGAAAGTTGCTATACATCCAAAAGCAATAATGGCACCAAAATATACGCTCACCAAAATCTCACCACCAGTCATGCCACTAAAAGTTTGCGGCTTAATGCCTTTTAAATACAAAAAAACAGGGACAATAAAAATTAATACAGTGAGGTATAGAAATAAATTCTTTTTATCTATATTCATATTTATTACATACCTTTATTTCGTGAAGGCTATTTTCAAATTATCATAAGCCCCCTGTCGAGAAAGTTTTTGCAATCATTTGGGCAATAGCATCGGCATCTATTAATTCATTTGATCTACTAGACTGCTGACTACCAACTAACGCAGGTTCTATTTTAATAATCTTGCCCCGTAAATCCAAAAGGTGTATGTATGTAGGAGTATTTTCTTCACCGATAAATTTTTTACCCAAAAAACCGGATGATGAAAAATCTGTTACCGACTTAAATGCCGTTGGGTTCTGCGCTGCAAGCATTTCTAAGAACGAATCCATGGGCATATCCAATACATCAACATGTATGATGGACAAATTTTTCTGGAAAAGACTGCCGAATATGTATGGCGGTTTGTAAGGTTTCAAATTTGAGCCAACTTCCCCACTAAAGCTCCAGTCGGGTGGATATTTAAAAGAAAAATCAAATTGGGTATTTGAGTACGTTTTCCAATCAGCGGTTTGAGAATTTATAGTCTTCGTCGTTGTGACTACAGATTGATTTGCTTGATTATTTTGCACATACACATATGCTCCGCCACCAATCAACATGGCAACAATGAGAGCAGGAAATAATAGGACGACAAATTTTCTTTGTGGGTTTCCCATATCACAAAGTATAACACGAAAACCCCCGCGGGGAATATTCCACGCGGGGGTTTTCTTTAACAACATAATTAGTTAGAGCGCAAAATGTTGGCGATTACCTACTTTCCCCACAAGGAGTATCATTGGTACTACGATGCTTAACTTCTGTGTTCGGAATGAGAACAGGTGTACCCACCGCGTCGAATCACCAACATTCTGCGCTCTAATCTAAAGTAAAAAAATATTTGTTCANNATTTTCAAATTTCCTAATAGGAAACGATGGACGAATTAGTACTTCTCGGCTAAGTGCATTACTGCACGTACACCTAAAGCCTATCAACCTAGTCATCTCCTAGGGGTCTCATAACGATTCCTGATCTTGGAGTTGGCTTCCCTCTTAGATGCTTTCAGAGGTTATCCATTCCCGACTTAGCTACTCGGCAATGCTCCTGGCGGAACAGCCGACACACCAGAGGTCAGTTCACTTCGGTCCTCTCGTCGCGTATTCCCCTATTTCTAGGAGCGCAGACTATACCTTCTTCCGACTTGTTGT
>DPYI01000007.1:2380-2544 GCA_003545435.1 Patescibacteria group bacterium
TCAAAATTGAAAAATCAAAGTGCAAAATGACATTGTAAAAGTTAAAATGTTAGAGGTTTTTTCTCTTTTATTTTTCATTTTTAACTGTCATTTTTAGTTTTGATATTTACATTTTACATTTTGTAAGCTTCCCACGGTATTACCTTAAAGAGGATCTGGTCCTC
>DPYI01000061.1 GCA_003545435.1 Patescibacteria group bacterium
CATTTCAAATAGGAGATCAGATTCTGCGGACACAAAATCCTGATGTTGCTGCAGCTGCAATCGGAACAGCTTCTGGAGAATAGGTGTATACCTAAATCACCCGCCGGGTGTAAATTCAAATCCTCTCTTCCGGACACAAAGAGATTATGTCCAAAAGAAAGCAACCAGGTAGAAAAAAAATTAATAAGAAAAACAGAGACGAAAAACGTCCCATCCTATTGGCTCCACCCAGACGCTTTCATTTTTGAGTTATTCCTCCTCTTCAATCTTTACTAAATTATCTATATCCACCCATCCTGAACATGTCCCTTCAACAGGACGTTTGGGTTCGACCCACGCAATCAGAATGGTGGGGGCTGACGATCCCTCCCCAAACCGTTCTGAAAGAGCGTGAATGACAAATTGTGATCCGGCTTTTGCGGTACAGCCAGACTTGAGGATTTTGGGAGAATCCCAATCATATGTCAGTTTGACGTCCGACGTGACGACAACACTGTCGCCAACGGCGAATGACTTGATCGCTGCCAAGATTGAAAGCAATACTGCAACGATCAAAATACACGAAACAATCACTAACAACTCTGTCTTCTTCATTTTAAAATTTTCCTTTCTAATCCTTTCTAAACTATTATCCTTATTAAATTTCTTGGGTAAAACACCCATGGATAGTGATAACCGAAGTTGTCACCATACAAAGGCTTTCTATCTTTTCAAAAAGGAGATGTTTACCATTTACAATAATAATTGTTACGGGTATGACATTTTCTAAACTGATCCCTCGAAAAGCTCGGGATCGAGTAAGAAACTGTATATCTACCTGGTTGTTAAGGTTCGTATCCCTGATAAACGAAAAAAGTACCGCGTTGAGGCACAATTCATCTACTGGGAAAACGTACGAATTATAGGCTTATTTTGACCGGTTTGTCAAGACTGAATCTGAAGCTACATCGAGGCTGGAATCATACAACCAAAATCGAAGCTAAAATCTCACGCTACAGCAATGGTTTTTTTTGTATGAAGTACTCCAACCGTGGTAAGCGGTGACGCAGAAGTATATTCCTGCGGCGTCAACCCGTACACATGAAGATCATACGGGATGCCGACAGTATTGCGGTATAAAATTTTTAACCTGCTATCTACGTCGGTGTCGGCAAAATCAGGAGAAAGAACGACCATATCAATATCACTTTCCGGCGTTGCTCTTCCCTCCACTACCGATCCGTACACAAACGCACGGCTTACTGAAATCTGCGTTTTCAGCCGATTGATATATGAAATTAAGACTGGTTTAATTTGTTCAAAATCCATATATATAACTCCTTTGTTTTTACTATCGTAGGATCAATTTTTTCTTTCGTTGTATACGTATGCGCCTGAAAGTCAGGATACCTAACCCGCCAAAAATGTCTCGTAATTTCTGCCAAATCCTCTTTCCATTCCTGAGAAATATCCAGTCCCGCCTCTGTTGCCAGAGCATCAAGATTATGTATTTTTGATGGTACTTTTCCTGCAAATTCTACAATACACGCTTTGAGCAGTTTTTCGAGCGCCTGATGACAGCAATAGACTGCCATAGAATATCGCGACCCTTCATAAAGATACATCGCATCCTCATAGTGCTCTTTGGCTTGGTTGAGCCAATCAGTCGTTTCTGCTTTCATCACATAAAAAAGTATACCACAACTCCCCCCCTTTTCAAATCAAACTCGCTTTGGTATACTTCCCATACCACATTTAAAATAATGTGGGAGAAACCGATCATTAGGTTTCGAGAGAAAATCACCTTCATAGGATATCTCCTCTCGCAATCTTCTATCGATTCTCAAGTTCAAATTTTCAATTTTAAATTTTAAATTTTCAACCTGCCTTGCCGGCGAGGCAGGTAGTTCCGCCTTAGCGGGATTAGGTTTGATCCGCCAGCTGGCGGATTGTAATTTGATATTTTTTTGAAAATTGTGATTTGTGATTTGGAACTTGAAAATATATGGCTGTTAAAAAGGTCAAAACAATTATTAAACTCAATCTCAATGCTGGCGTTGCTACCGCTGCTCCTCCGGTAGGGCCGGCATTGGGCCAGCACGGTATTGCGATCATAGAATTTATCAAGGCCTACAACGAAAGGACGAGTAAACTCAAAGGCCAGATCATCCCGGCTGTCATCACGGTATTTGAGGATCGGACATTCACGTTTGTTACCAAACTCCCGCCGGTGGCAGCCATGATCAAAAAAATACTCAACATTACGAAAGGCAGTGGAAAAGCAGGAAAAGAACCTGTGGGAACTCTTTCCAAAGCACAGGTCGAACAGATAGCAAAAGATAAATTACCGGATCTCAACTGCGAAACAGTAGAATCAGCTATGAGAATTGTGGAAGGAACAGCGCGGAGTATGGGCGTGAAGGTGGAATAAAAAGCAAGATAAGCAAGTCCGGCAAGGCCAGCAACTCAAGTTTAATTCCTGAATTGCCCGAGCTGCCAAGTAACCGGTCTTGCTAACATATATGGGTAAAGTCAGAAAAGTCGTCATGGGTGATGTGGAGCTTGAGAAAAAGCAGCGGAAAAAAGCTGACGTGAGGCGTGAGGCAAAAAAACTGAAAAAAGTAGAAGGCGTTGGACTTCATGGCGGAGAACGGACTGCAGTAGTTGAAGGCACAGAACTGAAAGCAGAGGTCAGGGAAATTTTAGAAGAAGTTGAGAGCGGAGAGAAGGCTTCCGCCTTCGCTAAAACTTCGGCGGACAAGTCGGCGGGTAAAGCGGGCAAGGGGAAAAAGCACATTGGCCCTAAACCAAGGTCAAAAAAATACCAGGAAGCGGCAAAACTCGTTGATAAAACCAAATCATATCCGATCAGTGAGGCAATCAGCCTTGTCAAAAAAACCAGCTATACGAAATTCGATGGGTCAGTGGAAATCCACCTGAACCTCAATCCAAATACCCTCGGAGACAAGAATCCGCCAGCTGACGGATTACGAGGATCCGTATCACTCCCCCATGGCACAGGCAAGCAGGTGCGGGTCATCGCTGCCGATGATGCAGTGCTGAAAGATATAGAGCTCGGTAAAATCAATTTTGATATTTTGGTCTCTCACCCCTCAATGATGCCCAAACTTGCCAAAGTTGCCAGAATCCTGGGCCCCAAAGGCCTGATGCCCAACCCGAAAACCGGAACTGTAACAGAGGATGTGGAAAAACGGATCAAAGAGCTCTCTCATGGACAAGTCAATTTTAAAACAGAACCGGACAATCCGCTTATTCACCTCATCATCGGGAAAGTATCATTTGATGACAAAAAATTGATTGAAAACACGAATGCTATTTTTGAGGTGGTCGGAAGAAATAAAATTGCTAAAGCGACAGTAACTGCGACGATGGGACCGGGCGTGAGGGTACAAATTTAATCCGACTCGCCTCGCTGAAGCGGAGTCGAAGAGGGCAAATAAATACTGAAAGATGGAATTGTTACATTGCTCAATTGTTTAATTGTTTACAATACGATATAATAGAAAAATCCTAAAGACAGTGAGCCCTTCGGCAAGCTCAGGGTAAAACATTCCGTAAAGCCGAAGATTAATCAAGAAGACTTCAGTCTGAGCGAAGTCGAAGACTTGCCGAGGGAAACAACAAGAAGCTTAGAGAACTTAGTGAAGTCAGAAGCTTAGCATTAAACTAATCTTCTAAACTTCTAAACATACTCAACTTCTTTATTCCCGCTTTAGGCGGGATATTTTTTGGAAAGACTAGCACTTGAATAGAAGACTTGATTAGCATGCGAACTAAGTTCATGTGCTCATCATGTAGTTTTTTAATCATGTGCTCATCACAATAAAACATATGCCAGGTAGTGAATGTTCGATACGCTAACGCATAACAATTACTAACTGGTTATATTGAAAAAAAATAATTATAAAGAGGAAAATGTTTTTTATTCCAAATATCTTCTGTTTGGAATATCGAACAGCTACTACCTGGTATGGCTACTCAAAAGAAAATAGATACAGTCAATGCGCTCAGTGAAAAAATTTCAAAGGCTCATTCTATCATTTTTGCCGATTATACGGGCCTCAAGCACAAGCAGATAGAAACGCTGCGTAAAGCGCTTAAAAAAATCGGCGCAGAATTTATTGTAGTGAAAAATAAGTTGCTCGAACGGTCCCTCGGTGAACAGGCAGAATCCGTTACACCGCTCCTCAAGGAAAGTACGGCAGTGCTGTTTAACTACGAAGATGAAGTGGCAGGGCTCAAAGAGTTATTGAAATTTTTCAAACTCACGGCTCTTGGCAAAACCAAGGGCGGACTTCTGGGCAAAACAATGCTTGCTGAAGATGAGGTGCTTCGGCTTTCCAAACTTCCGGGAAAACAGGAACTCTTAGGTCAACTGGCAGGCCAGTTGATGGTGCCTCTTTCAGGCCTTCACTATGCTCTCTCGTGGAATATCAATAGACTGGTGTGGGGACTTTCTAATATCAAAAATAAAAGATAAAGATTAGCCCGCCTACGCTTCCTTCAAGCCTTTTCACTACTATTCGTAGACGGCTTGAAGAGCGCGTGAGCGGCGGGTCTAAGAAACTGTAACGCTCGTTAACTCGCGAACAGTTTCTAAGAAAGGCGGTGATTTACAGTATGAGTAAGGTATCTAAAGATGACATTTTAAAAGCAGTTGAGGGAATGACCGTCCTGGAACTTTCGGATCTGGTCAAAGCGCTTGAAGAAAAATTCGGCGTCTCTGCAATGCCAGTTGCTACGGCGACACCGGCCGCCTCCGCCGAAGGCTCCGGCGAGCCAAAGGAGGAGCAAACCGTATTCAATGTCGTTCTGGCTGAAGCTGGAGCCAATAAAATCGGCGTCATAAAAGCAGTCCGCGAACTCGTGCCGACACTGGGACTTCAGGAAGCAAAGACGCTCGTTGAATCAGCTCCCAAAGAAGTGCTCACAGGTCAGAACAAATCCGCAGCCGAGGAATCAAAGAAAAAACTGGAGGCCGCGGGTGCAAAAGTCGAATTAAAATAATTCCTTAAACCGACTTAATCACACGCACAGGGTGTGTGATTAAATAAAAAAAATCTCCCTTTCAGGCGGGAGATTTTTTTATGGAAAAATCAAGTCAGGTGATGAAACTGCTCAAGCACATAATGTAACTTAACCTCTGAACTTTCGCATTTTGTGATTTCTCAATTTTCGTATGATTAATAGCTTATAAGTCAATGTCATTGCGAGCGCAAGCGAAGCAATCCCAGCCGTTTTAGTGAATCCAAATGGGATTGCTTCGTCGTTTCACTCCTCGCAATGACACTATGGCCTATATTTTCTCAAAGAGCGAAAATTGAGAAGTCAGTTTACACTGCTCAAGCACATAATGTTTACTTGACAAACATCAAAAAATAGGAGATAAAAGATACAGGAGGTTTCACAAAAAAAATATCCATATGAAAAAAAATACCAAATCCGCATTTGGCTTAGGGAAACCAATTCAAATAGCGCTTCTCATCGGGTCCGTTATTCTATTCGGGATTGTTTTATGGGGAGTTCAAAATGGAACATTTGAGCTGAGGCAACAAGCCGCCGGCAGGGCGTGGCCGACTGTAGGAGCGTCCATAACGTGTCACAACGCGGACAAAACAGTAAAAGGTGATTGTACGTACTGTACGGAGTATAAGTGTACTAAGAAAAAATCGATAAAGGGGGTGGGTGTGGGAGATTTGGGACAAAAAGTCTGTTTGGAAGGTAACACAAAAACCGGTGTTTGTGTCGGCGGTACGTGCGTAACGGATGGATCGGCGGGAGAAACCTGTCCTCTGCCTTCAGGAGTACCTGCTGATCAGCAAAACAGAAGGCGCCTGGAGTAATGGGAGAATCAAAGAAAAAAGGAGGGATATGAAAAACGCGCATACGAAAAAAAACAATAAACCCGCATTCGGTTTGGGAAAGCCGGCACAGTGGGTACTTCTCATCGGTTCTGTCATTCTTCTCGGAGTTGTTCTTTGGGGCGTACAAAACGGAACGTTTGAGCTGAGGCAACAAGCTGCACGCAGGAATTGGCCGACAGCTCAAAGTGCGTCCATAACGTGCTACAATTCAGATCGAACATTAAAACCGGATTGTACCTCCTGCACAATAGCTACGTGCAAAAAGCAACAGAGAGTGAGTGGAAATTGGCTTCCTTTTTCCGGTAACAAAATATGTCTGTCTGCTGAAACAAAAACCGGTGTTTGTGTCGGCGGCACGTGTGTAACGGATGGCTCGGCGGGAGAAACCTGTCCGAATGCCCAGGAAGATAGCCTGGAGTGGAACCCTGACGGGAAAAGAGGCTTTTAGAGAAAAAGACTATCCCTGCTTTACGTATTCGCAGGGTTTTTTAGTATCCAAAAAACAATGAATACGAAATTATTCACCGCTGCCCTCCCGTCCTCCGCTACTAACTCTTCTCATTCTCAGAAATCACAATTCAAAAATACGACAAATATCAAAGGCAGGTCAAAAACAGAGTAGGTATACGCTCTAAAACAATTCAAGGCTTAGCCTTGAATTTAAAGCTAGCCTTTTCTAGTGCAAACGGGCGTAAGAAAATGGAATCACTCGAAAAATACATTTTGCACATTGATAAGCCCCGCCTATGCTTACTTTGCGACTTTTCAGTACTATCCGTACACGTCGCAAATGGCGCATGTGCGGCGGGCGTAAGAAATTCTAATTGCTCACACTAAAAATATTTCGTTCGCAAAGAATTTCTAACGGAGGGAGGTGAGAAAAAAAATGAATAAAATATTTGCAGGTATTTTGGGACTTATGCTTGTTGTTGGCGTCACGAGCGGTACAGCATACGCATTATTTTCCAGTAAAGCAACAGCAAGCGGACTTACCTTTGCAACCGGTAATGCAGATTTACGAATTTGGGATGGAGACAGTTGGGAATCAGACTGGAATCCGTCATTCAATTTTTCAGGTTTGTATCCAGGATTCACCAATTTTCAGCTGTTCTATTTGAAAAACGAAAGCACATCGCCAATAAACCTTGCTGTTGCAGGGAAAATAAAGCCCGGCGTCACGGAAAATCCCACTGGATCATGGGATACGCTGAAAGGCGTAATTTCTGTAGCAATGAATCTGTCAGACGATTCAGCAGGTACTGGATGGCATACGCTGAACGATTGGTTTACAACGGGATACGATCTTCCAGGCGGCGCAATTGCACAAACTGCCCAAGGCAATTACAAATTTTACGTGCAGGTTGATCCATCAGCAACAGATACGATCGCAAGTAAATCTATAAGCGATCTCGTGTTTGAATTTACCGGCACACAACAATAAACAGTGTTGTATTTTTCCTAACGGCATGAACTGTTTCGTGCCGCTAGATAAAAGTGGAACTATGGCAAAAAAAATCACGTCATCACTCCGTACCATCGGAAAAATCCTTGAGTGGATGGTTTTTGGCATGCTCATCATTTTGTATCTCATTGTCCTTTCTCCCAATTTACCCACCAAAAAATATGTTTCAACGTATATTGTTCAAACCGGATCCATGGAACCGACAATCCATACGGGCTCTATCGCACTTATCCGGCAAATAAATGCAGACCAGATAAAAAAGGGAGATATTATCATTTTTACCTCGCCAAAAGACCCAAACCAAACAATTCTTCACCGCGTATTTGAAGTAAAACAAAAAGACAAAAATATCGAGTTTGAAATGAAGGGAGACAATAATACTGCTCCGGATAATTGGATGATTCCTGCAGTTTCCATCAAGGGCATATGTTTTAGCACAATTCCTTTTTTGGGCCATCCGGCCGCATTTCTAAAAACTCAAAAAGGCTTTATCATTCTGATCGGCATTCCCGCCCTATTTCTCATTATTTTACAGATAAAAAAGATACGGGAGGGCATTGATGAAGAAGTACAGAGACGCATACATAAGCAGATCAAAAAAGAAAAAACGACGGATGTCATAACGGGAATTGGGATTCTGTTGCTTGCAAGTTTAACCGGACTTTTAAGTATTCAGGCTGTCCGGGCATTGTTCATATCAAAAGCGACAGCCTCCGGTATCACGTTTTCTGTCAAAGACTTTACTCCGCCCACAACTACCGTCTTTATCCAAGGTGATTTGGATGAAACCAAAAATATCGTGGGGACAGGCGGCTGGCATGGATACGGATGGTATGAAAGGTATGACAATGTGAATCTCCGAATCCAAACAGGTGATCCGTTCACCCATACGATCAATTATCAACTGCTGAGCGGTGACGTCGCGTGTCCGGTAGCAAGTGATATCAGCTACGTGACAGGACTTGCCCATGACACCAACATCGAAAACGTCGTAAACGTTCGAACCAACGGCATCCATACACTGTGTTATTTCGGTACGAATCCTCCGGCATTCTCCGAAGCCGTTGCTCATAAACAACTACTAAAATTAGACAGAGAAAATCCTGCTTTTGTGATAACCGGGGCTTCAGGAACCTATTCAGATGGAGTGTATTACAATAATTCCCCGACAGTATCCGCAACCGTATCTCCTGCCGACGGATTTTCCGGATACACGCGGGGACGATTTGACCTCACGTATGCAGACGCAGGTCACAACTGCACGACGCCTGTCCCCTCCGGCGTTATCCCCGGCTATCCGGGATACAATGAAGACAATCTCCTTCCTCCGCATCTTTCTCCCACAAGAACGCTGACCCAGACAAATATTCCGGACGGGAACTGGTGTTTCCGTATCTGGGTGTATGATGACGTGCAAAATAAATCAGGATATCAAGACGTTTCATTTACTGTTGACACATCTATCCCGACTGCCTCTCTTTCCGTCACCGGCTCGTGGACGAAAAAAGTGGAAGAAAACATTGACAACGGAGGGTTTGAAAGCGGCGGGACGACGGATTGGAAAACAGCAGGCAACGTGACAACGATTGCCTCAGACACCATCGGCACGACACCCATCACGCCAACCGGAACAGCCATGGCCAGGATCGGGCAAACGTCCGGCAGTTCCGGAAACTATGCCTGGGAAAACCGGCTCATGCAATCCATACCGGCCGGCGCCAAAAGCCTGTCGCTTTTTTACAACTTTCTCACGCGGGACTATTTTCTTGATGATCCGGGATTTTTTATCCGGTTAAACGGAAAAGATATTTTCCATACAAGTGCGTGGATGGCTGACACGCTGGTCGATCCTTTCGATTCTGTATATTCAACAGGCTGGACGCAGTGGTACTATGACCTCTCAACCATCACCGATCCTTTCATCAACCTCAGTATTTCAGCCGGCAACACGGGTGATCAGGACGTACAATCATGGGTATATATCGACCAAGTAACGACGTATGTGGTCGCAGCTCCGTCTCACGCCCAGTATTCGTTTACCGGAACGGACACGGGAACAGGGATCAGCAAGTTTTATTATAATATCGATTCGGCGGTCGATTATACCCTATACACAACTCCTTTCAAGATT
>DPYI01000016.1 GCA_003545435.1 Patescibacteria group bacterium
GATCGTTTGACTCTAAAAGCAGCCAGAATCCTTTTCCCGTGACCTCATCCGAACCGACTGCGGTTCCTTTCGGAGTTGCACCCGGGTATAAAGGGAAGTCCTTGGGAAAATTCACCGGTATATTGCCTTCGCTCAGCTCTACTGATTCTCCGGTTTTCTGATTGATAATTGATACGTTCTCTCCGTTTTTTCCGTTTTCAACTTTTATCCCCGTTGTCTTTTCAATGGTGCTTTTCAGGAAATTTTTCCCAAACGGCGAAAAAATAAGTTTTCCGGCAACAGCAAATATAATGCCAAATATAGCAAGGGATAAAACGACTATGACAAAACACCCGATTCCGAAAACAACAGGGAAAGGCAGTTTAGCTTTTTTTACCGGTTCAATATCATGAGTTTTTTCCTGCATACCATCGTCCTCCTTTCCGCTCTATCTTTATATACACTTTGCAGTAAAAATTCAAGACAGCACTCTACTCTGCCCTATCTTCAGGAGTATTTGAAAATTCCAATTGTTTAATAGACGGAAGTGATTGTCCTGCAATTCCCTGCATGCTTCCGTATATTCCGGCTACCCCTGAGAGTAAACGATTCACCTGTTGCTCTCGAAGCTTCCATGACCGTTCAAATGCAACCCGTTCTTTTTGAATTTGATTTTGCATATCTTGGTAAATTTCAATCATTGCTTCCACCTGATGCTGGAAATCATGGCTCGTCACATACGCATAGAGATCTTCTGCTTTTGACTGTTGATTTTCTTTAATCTTTTTTTGTTTGGCAACATCCAGAAGTGATTTCCGAAGAAGTGTTGCCAGAGGGATCGCAAGCTTCGAACTTGCGACCCAAACTCCGTTTATCAAACCTATGCCTGATTTCGCCTCTTCAGGTAAAACTTCTGAAATAATCGCAGGAATATTGGCTTTGTCCGAAAGTACATCATTTTTCAATTTTGTTACCCATCCATCCGACCACTGTTTGGTGCGTTTGCATTCCCATAGAATCGTACCGCATACGGTCCCCATCGGACTTTTCACAATGTGCCGGATGTCTGCTCCCAATACTCCCTTTCCAACCGGTTCGATCATATCCTGCGGAAATACCTGATGAAACATCAGCTCCAGGTCAAGTTCCTGTACCTCTCCCTGCAGCTGCTGGGATCCTTGTGTAGCCTTTCGTTGTGCATCTTCAAGAGATTTTTGTGTACTTTCTAATTTCTGTTGTAATTCTTTTTCTCTTAAATGAAATTTTTCTTGCGCCTCTTCAAGCGTTTTTTGCCGGATAACATCCCGTTCTTTGTCCATCTGCCGCTGTTTTTCCAGTTCAAAGGTCCGCCTCTCCTCATCAAGCTTATTTTTTTCCTTGCGAAGTTCCAACTCTGCTTTCTGTGCAACCTCCAATTCGCGCTGTTTCTTTTCTCTCTCTTCTTTCAAAACTTGTATTTCTTCAAGGAGTTTTTTGTTTGACTCCGCTTTGGCGTTCTCCAGTTCTTTTTTGTATTCCCGTTCCAACGTATCCTTCACCTGATCTTTCAGCTGTTGTGTAAGAGCATCCGTGAGCTCAATGGGTTTTTTGCAATGCGGACAAATAAGTTGCGTGTTCATAAAATATAGACATCCTGATTATAGTCATTGATCCCGACAAATTCCGCTTTGCCCGAGATAATCCGCTCCATGGAATGACAGGCTTGACACCCTTCTTTTTGGGCACAGACAAACCGGTCTACTTTTCGAGCCAGTGCAATCCGTTTTCCGATTTCCAGTAATTGTTTTTCACTTTCGTCATATCGGGGAAGCGGTATATCGACGGGTTCGCTGTCTTTGTTCAGATACCAATACTGGACACCTGCAATACCGCGCTTTTGGACGTTTGCACATAAAAGAAAATAAATGGGCAATTGCAAAGAATCAGGATCTTCATCAAATTTACCGGTTTTAAAATCAATAATCCGGATGCTGTCATCTGTTTCCAGATACTCCAGCCAATCAATCTTGCCGCAAAGAATAAGATTATCATCCTCGGATAACCAATACCACGATAAGCTGTCGCGAAGTTTTATAGCTTTTTTCAGAACCGGCCCCGGACGCTCCATAATGCGCTGTACCATCAAACACCCGCGTTTTTTATACGATGCTTCCTCATCAGCATCTCTGAATCCTCCAAGTTTGCCTGTAACATGTTTCCATTTTTCTTCTAAAACTTCTGTTAATGGTCGTTCAAGACGTTTTTCCAAAGGAAGAAGCGAGAGAGCTTCAATCACATCGTGGACTGTTTGTCCGAGCGCGAGAGCCGGCTGCATGAGGGTAATTTTGTGGTTTGTTTTCGGATCCCGATAGATATTTTTGAGGAAATACGCACGCGGACACTTCAAATAGTCGCTGATAGAAGAATATGATAACCACACAGCAGAGTATTTATCTTTCATGGGTATGACTATACCACAATGGTTTCAAAAAGCTTAGCTTTTAATTTCAAGGCTAAGCCTTGAAATGTTTTAGAGCGTTGATACAATATGTTTATGCGAGTAACTTTTTTTTCTTATTCCTTCGGATGCCGGGTTAATGAGGCGGAGAAAATCGCATTGGATGAAAAACTTTTTGAATTAGGTTTTATATGGAACGAAAAAAACCCTGATTTCTATATCATCAACTCCTGCTCAGTCACCGGAAAGGCGGAGCGCGAAGTCCGTCAGCATATATACCAAATTCGGAAAAAATTTCCGAAGGCAACAATAATTGTTACCGGTTGTGCAGCAACACACTGGTTGCGCAATAATGTGAGCGTTTCAGGTGTAAATCATCTCATAGAAAATAAAAACAAAACAGAAATTCCATTCATTATTCAATCATTTTCTCCTCTCAGTGAATACCACATTATTTCGCATATGCGAAATAATGTGGTAAAGAAATCAATGACGGAATACCCTGATCAAAAAAGTACGGTTCTTGACAAATCAGTGCTTAAGCACCAATTTGTCAAGAGTGATAAGTTTTTGAATTCAGGGCGGCTGATGGTTAAAATCCAGGACGGATGCGACCGGTTTTGCTCGTATTGTATCGTCCCGTACCTTCGAGGCAAACCAAAATCGCTAAAGATTAAAGACATTGTTCAAACAATTAACAATTATCATTTGTCATCGCGAGCCCCAAAGGGGCGTGGCGATCTTTATTATAAAGATTGCTTCGTCCCGCAGAGCGGGACTCGCAATGACAACGGATTATCTGAAGTAATTCTTACGTCCATCAATACCGCGTGTTTTGGGAAAGATACCGGGGAAACACTTATTCAGCTTATTGATGCAATTTTGAAAAAGACAACCATTCCAAAAATCAGTTTCGGATCAATCCATCCATGGAGTATTACAGATGAATTTCTTCGCTATTATCAATCAATAATGCCGACGAACCGTTTCGTCCCCTTTTTCCATATCCCCATCCAATCAGGAAGCAATACAATCCTCAAACTCATGAACCGGGGATATACCAAAGAGGAAATTCTTAAAAAATTGCATAGAATTAAAGAAATTAATCCCAAAACGTTTATCGGAACTGACATCATAGTCGGATTCCCCGGAGAAACAAAAAAGGAATTTCAGGAAACGTATGAATTTCTCAAATCTGCTCCGATTAATAAAATCCACGTCTTCCGTTTTTCACTCCGCCCCGGCACTGCTGCTGAAAAATTAATAGAAGTTTATGGCGAACCAACACCGAAGGAAAAACGTGAACGGTCTAAATTAATTCTGGAATTAAATAAAACGATATCAAAAAGATTTTCTGCAAGCTTATCTAAGTAATAACACAGCAATTGTTGCGAAAATTGCACTTAATATTTTCTTTCCTAAATCATTCCGTTCCTTAAGGAGTATTGCTGCAAATATAACGGTTAAAATAATGCTTGATTTTGTCATTGTGCTTAATTGACCCGCATTCGCTCCCCGTTCTAATGCAATATAGTAAGTAATTGCCTGGAGAGCATAAAAACCAGAGAACAGCGCCATGTTTTTCATAACTGACGGATGAATCATTTTCGGAATATTCAAAATAGCTCGCGGTTGAATGAGCATAATAAATATCCCAGGCAAAAAACATATTATAGGGACATA
Organism: Patescibacteria group bacterium; assembly: GCA_003545435.1. Classification (GTDB taxonomy): domain Bacteria; phylum Patescibacteriota; class Microgenomatia; order UBA10105; family UBA927; genus UBA10108. The sequence continues at coordinate 4,100 of DPYI01000016.1, forward strand.
TGATATCGCGTCATATCCTCCCTTAAGAATATATGCATCGTTTGCAAGCGCAAATCCTGTACAAATGGCAGCTCCAAATGCAAAAATAATTCCATTAGTCCAATGAAACTTCTTCTTTCCGTAGAGAAGTATTATCGCTCCTAGAATGAGTACTGTTCCAAGAATCTTTGTATATCCAAAAATTTCTCCTAAAAAAAGAACTGACACGATAATTGTTATCATTACACTCGATGAGGTTATGATAGTCATCTCCCCAGCTCCGATAGTCTGAAGCGCTTTGAATGATAGAAGAGACATGCCTCCCCATAAAACGCCCGCAAGAATGTAATTGACAATATACCCTTGAAGAATTGGAGGATGAAATCCTTTTATGAGGGCGAATGCGCCTGTCAAAACTGTAAGAATAAATTGAAAAACGATTGAATACGATACAGGGTCACTTTCCTCCCGTTTCATGAGTTTACGCTGAAGTACGCTTGCAAGGGAAACTGAAATAATGCTGATAATCGCCAACCAAAACCACGTCATGAGATGATTATACACGGTTATTAAAGAAGCTCTAAATTAGAAGAAAAATCCTTACCACTTGAAATACGCGAAAGCTTTGTTTGTTCCAACACCAATCTTACCCTTCGACTTCGCTCAGGGGGCGATGGTGCGGGACTGCACAGCAAGTTTTCACTGAAGAACTATTGTTTTGAAGACAGACCTACCATTTAAAGTGNNGCCTCTGCCATGCGGTGGACGAGGTCACGTTTTTTAATCGCTTCACCCGTGCCTTTTGAGGCTTCCATGAGCTCTACCGCAAGTTTATCCGCGAAAGTTTTATACTCTTTATTGGAGCGTTTTTTGGCAAATGTTACGATCCAGCGGATCGCTAAAGCAATTCTCCTATCTCCCCGTACTTCGTTGGGCACCTGATAGGATGCTCCGCCCATGCGCCTAGCCCGAACTTCCATCTTCGGTCCGACCGTGTTAATCGCAGTCTCCAGTACTTTAACGGGATCTTCCCCTTGTTTTTTAATAGCATCAAATGCTTTATAAACCAGCGACTTGGCAACGGACTTTTTCCCGCTCTGCATCACACGGTTAATAAACCGTGAAACCAGCCTGTTTCCGTATATCGGATCAGCAGTCAG
>DPYI01000069.1 GCA_003545435.1 Patescibacteria group bacterium
CCGATAATCGGCGCTTCAGCTTTCAACAAAGGCACTGCCTGACACTGCATGTGGGTCCCCATGAGCGCTCTGTTTGCTTCATCGTGGGCCAGAAATGGAATAAGAGATGCAGGAGTTCCGACCACTTCCCTAGGAACGACATCAATGTACTCCACGAGAGTTGCATCAGTTTCTAAAAATTCTCCCTTGTATCGGACCGGAACACGGTCATCAAGTATAAATCCGTCTTTGTCTATGGCAACTTCTGCGTGAGTTATATAGTGATATTGTTCATCGCTGGCATCCAAATACACAACGATGTTGGTAATACGCATTTTTACCTTGCCGTCTTTTTCAGTTTTTTCAACTTTTCTGTAGGGTGCCTCCAAAAAACCGTATTCATTGACACGGGCATAGAGAGCCATATACGTTACCAGTCCGATATTTGGCCCTTCAGGACTTCTTACCGGGCAAATTCTGCCATATTGAGACGCATTAATATCCCGTATGGAAAATGAAGCGCGTTCCCGGGAAATTCCTCCTACACCCATCACGGTTAAACGCCGAAGGTTGTCGATTTCTGCAAGCGGGTTTGTCTGATCAAGAATTGTTGAAAGCTGGCTTGTTCTGAAAAAATCATTAATTGTTGCGATAATCGGCCGGGCGTTCACCAGTTGTGTCGGCACAAGATCCATGGCCTGAGGTCCGGCTAAGCTCATTTTTTCCCGAATAGAACGCTCTAGACGCAACAGTCCGACGCGAAATGCATTTGTGGCAACCAGTTCCCCGACCCTCCGAACCCGCCGGTTTCCCAAATGATCAATATCGTCCACATCGCCTTTTCCGCCAGCGATAGCAAGGAGAGTCCGGATTGCTCCGATAATATCATCTTTTGTCAGAACCCAATTGTCTTTGATATTCGGAACGTCAATACCCAGGCGTTTGTTCATTTTATACCTGCCTACCCTTTCAAGAGAATACTTGCGGTAATCAAAAAACATAGTATTGAGAAGTTCTTTTGCATTGTCCAGTACAATCGGTTCTCCCGGACGGAGTTTCCGGTATAACTCTAATACTGCTTCGGTATAATTTGTGGTTGTGTCTTTGGTAAACGTTGTTTCAAAAAACCGACGGTCCGGATTATTGTCTGCTTCCTTAAACACTCCCATAATCTCTTCATTTGTTCCAAACCCAACAGCCCGAAGAAACGTTGAGGCAACAAATTTCCTCCGCCTGTCAATCCGGACCATGAGACAATCGTTTCGTGTGATAAAAAATTCAAGCCAGCTGCCGTGCATCGGACGGATTTCCGCACTATACAGGGTTCTGCCTGAAGAGGGATCAATTTCACCGGTAAAATAGATTCCGGGAGATCTGACCAGTTGGTTTACCACACACCGTTCAATACCGTTAATGATGAATGTGCCGTTTTGCGTCATTGCCGGAATATCACCCAAAAAAACTTCCTGTGTGACATGGTGTCCTGTCTGCTTGTTGGTGAGAGTTGCAATGACTTTCAACTGCATGTCAAACGTCAGACCTTTTTCAATAGCGGATTTCGGAGTTAATCTCGGTTTCCCGAAAAAATAATCGCCGAACGATAACTCCCAGTTTTTCCCGGTAAAATCAGAAATCGGAGATATCTCCGAAAGAAGTTCTTTGATGCGTTCATCCAGAAACCATTGGTAGGATTCCCGCTGCACGAGCGTTAAATCCAATTGAGGAATATGAGGATATTCATCTCCCCAGTGCAAACGATGAGAAGGCGCTCCGTCAGTTGACATTGCAATAAGTCCTTATAAAAAAATTTTGTGAAAACGAAAAAAGAAGCGAACAAGGAACGTCCGCCTCTGTTTGGCTATTTGACTATCTGGTAGTATAACCGCTTTTCCCGCCCTGTCAAGCAGTCATTTTCAAACCTACCAGCTCCCGCCTCCACCCCCGCCGCCTCCACCCCCGACTGATCCGCCGGAAAAACCGGAAGAAAATCCGGATGAAGAGCGTGTCGGAGTAGCGGCCGAAGAAAAACTGTGCATGGAGGAATTGAGGGAGCTTATGAAATACACGCTGTTAAATGTCTGCATATCATATCCGTCATACCAGTCGGGTTTGGTGAGCTTGATATCTTTAAACCGGTCTGCCCAAATTTTCTCAACGCCAAAGGCAATGGCATAAGGCAGAAACTTTTCAAAAAAGATTTGATTCTTTGCCTGATATGTATATTGCCGTTCCTGACTGGTGATAAAATTCTTCAAAGACTGAGCAACAGCTGCATTCTGGGCACCCGATACGGTTTTTTTGGGCATTGCCCGACCGAAGATAAACGAGGACAAAGCCAGAGGAAAATTCATTGTAAAAAGAGCAAGTCCTCCGATAATCGAATATTTTGTCCGGACTGATTCCGGGTTGGAAACGAAAAATTTCTCCTGTACCACTGCGTCGTACAACTGTTTCTTCGTTTTGGAAACAGTATCAATACTATCCGCATCTTTTATCCTGACAGGATCTTCACCGAAAAATATCCCGTCATAGAGCGTTTTTTCAAATTGCACCAGCGTATCTTCTTTTTTTACTGCGTTTCGCTTTTCCAGATAAAAATCTCTTTTTTTCTTTTCAATGATTTTCAGGTATCCCCGTCTGGCAAGATCCACTATCGTCGCAGTAATCTCGCGCATATCAGCCTTCTCGTCAATGAGCGTTCCTGTTTCTCCTGGGGTGAGCAGACGGTGCTCTTTATCTGTTTTCGGGACATCAAACCACGCAGAAGCCACTCCCATGGGTGGTTTTGGGTCGCGCCCAGTCCGGAACCAATGAACGACAATCCAAACCGGCAAAATCAAATACCAGCCGATTGAAAAAAGGGCAAAAACAATACGTACGATAGTTACAATCAAATCGGATAACCATGTATTGACTGGTTTTGGCTCTAGTACGGCAACAAGATTTTTCGGAAACCCGACAACGACAGTCATTCCTTCTCTTGAAGAAAGCATGGTATCGGAAGAAATTGTTATCCGACCGTTTGTGTAAGCAGTAGAGCAATCCGAAGCGCTGCTGTCTCTTGATCCGGTATAACAAGTCATCCGGATCTGAGTTTGATCAATCGTCCCAGGCAAGGAAACTGCCAAGGACGCCTTTTGTATCGGCACCTGCCAATCCGTACCGGTTACCTGCCAATACAGCTCATCATGATCAGAAAAATACGTTAACCCGCCTTTTACCGTATAGCGGATGATATAGGTTTTTTGCTCCCTGACCAATACATTCGGGCTTCCGATTTTCAACTGCGTATCTTGCCCTTCTGTTGATTGAGTAAATTGATAAGGTTTCCCTTCAGGATCTATGACGGAAAAAGGTCCCATATCCATCCGAAACCGTTTCCCTTCGGTGTTTATTTTCTCATACGGTATGGTCCGGTATATGCCGTGTTTTTCATGTGTCCCGAAATCATAGAGGATGTTCTCCGATACCGTAAAGCTTCCGTCTTTTTGTATGGAAATATCACCGTCAAAGGAACTGATTTCTTCAGCGCGAAGTGTGGTAATCGGGAAAAAAGCCAATGCACATACAATGGTGAAAAACAACAATAATTTCTTCATGGAATTCATACCGCCTATTTGAGGTACGTTTCGATATTTCTCTCGTGTTCTTCTAAGCTCTTGGCAAAATGCACATTCCCTTTCTCATCATGAAGGTAATACATGTATTCTGTTTTTTTGGGATAAATAACGGCGTTAATAGATTGGATGCCCGGATTTGATATGGGACCGGGGGGGAATCCCGGATTCATATAGGTATTATAAGGAGAATCAATCAGTTTATCATCCTGGGTGAGAGTCTTTTTCCACCACGTTTTATCTTTTGATTGGTATCCCAAAGCGTACTGAAGTGTGGCGTCCGTCTCCAGCGGCCACCCTTTTTGCATGCGGTTGAGAAGCACTCCTGCTATGACCGGACGGTCTTGTCCAGTTTTTCCTTCCCGTTCTACGATAGAAGCAAGTATGATGACTTCTTCAAGCGTCAGTTTCTCCTTTTTCATATCCTCCGCCATCTTCGGGGTAATTTTTTTCAGAAAATTTTCTTTCAGGAGAGTGGCTATGGCGCCTGCTGTTGCATCTTTCGGCACCCGATAGGTGTCGGGGAACATCTGTCCTTCCCGGGCTACGGTTAAAAATTCCTTTTCAGGGATGTCGAGTTCTTTGGCAAGCTTGGTAGCTATTTCTTCTATGCGCCATCCTTCCAGGATCGTAATCCATGTATCCATCATGCCGTGAGTGAGCCCTTTTGCAATAGATGTGCTATTCATCGTCCGGATAAGCCTGAATTCCCCTGCCTGAATCTGACGCTCAATCCCCATGAATTTGACCAAAAGGTAAAATCCTATCGGACTTCTGATCAGACGATACTGGGCTAAATTTGAAGCAATTTCCCGAATATTGTCGCCTTTTGCTATCAAAAACGTCACAGGAGTTTTATCTGTGGGATCATAAGGAGCAATCGCATCATTCCACCACAAAAGGCTTCCTCCTATAGCGATCACCCCGACCGTGAGAAACACAGCAAATCGGAGAGGAAATGTGTTATTTGATTTCATTGAGATTTGCCCTCCTGTAGCTGTCCGCTCCTTCATCATACATATACATACGTCCGCATTCACAGGTAATACGCACCAACCCTTTTCCTTGTTTCTTTTCAAGTTTTTTTCCGCACCCCACGCATTTTCCCTGTGAAAGAAGCCATGCCTGAACCGGTGCAATAATATTTTTAAACATAGATTTTTTGCAGGAATTATGCAGATTACCTTAATTTATTTTGTCATTCCGGCCTCCGAGCCGGAATCTTTAAGATGCCGGATCCCGACTTCGCCAAGGCTATGCCGGGCGAGGCAAGTCCGGCATGACAGTTTAAATACGGTTAAACGTGCATGTCCTATTTTTATGATACTGTATAAATCGGGACGTGGTTCATGGTTTGGCACGCTTCCTCCAGACGCCACTTGTCAGAACTATACAGCGTACATAGTATATCATTTCTGTCTACCTGATCCTCAAGTCTCCTGTTGGCATAGAGTCCGGCGCTCTTATCTGTCGGACACCCCAGTATCCGGCAGATAATACTCATCTGTTTGTTATCAATACCGGTTACTCTTCCTTTTTTCCTTGCCGTCACTTCCTTGTGATGACGGCCGGGATGAAGATCCGTACTTTCAACATCAGGGTCTCCTCCCTGAGCTTGTATAATCTCCCGCATTTTCGCATGCGCCCTTCCGGAATACAAGATATCTTTTGCTAACTCCTCGCCGGTTTGGGATGTTTTTTGTTTTGCTGACTCAAGACATAAATCCAATAATTTTCCGGAGAGTCTAAGAGCTTTTGCCTCAAGCGCCAACGGCCGTTCATTTTTGTGCTCTAACACTTGGAGCACATCTTTTGCTTCCAGTATAGGCCCCACCCCGCGTCCTGCGTTTTGTCTGGTTTCATTAATGTCCGTAACGACAGTAATATGAAATTTTTCTGCCAAAAACGCGAACTTTTTTGCAATAATTTCAGCGTCCCGGAAATGCTGTATTTTCATGGTCGGACCGACCGGAACGTCAAATATCACGTGGGTCGCGCCCGATGCGATTTTTTTGGCCATAACCGCCACGATTATTTTATCGTAGGATTCAAATGCGATCGGCTGTTCAATCTGGATGATCACATCGTCTGCTGGTGCCAGTCCCAAATGCCCTCCCCAGACGATGCATCCGCCGACTTTGTGAACAATTTTCTCAATCTCTTTTATGGAGAACGTGACAGGAGAGAGCACCTCCATAGTATCTGCGGTTCCCGAAGGAGAGGTGATAGCCCGCGATGAATTTTTTGGGATGGTAAATCCGGCAGCAGCGATAATCGGCACTAAAATCATCGTTGTCCGGGTTCCCGCGACTCCGCCGGTAGAATGTTTATCCGCCACAATTCCGTCAAAATGCAGTTTTTCGCCGGTAGCCACCATTGCTTTTGTCATGTAATACAGCTCCTCAGGCGTGAAACCTTCGGTAAATCCGGCAGCAGCAAAATACGTTGTTAAGACGTCTCCTAAGCGCTCATGGGAAATTTCGTCCATAATGGAAAAAATCTCTCTGTAGGAAAGTGTTTTTCCCAGTAACTTTTTTTTGATTGCTTCAACCGCGACGTGTCCGGCATTCTGTTTCATACTTCTTTTTGGAGTTTTGCTTTCACGTTCAGACGTTTCCAATAGGTACCAGGAGGCACGCACGTGACAACGGTCAGATAGGAATCGTCAAACCGCTGCTCCAGGGGTGTAAGGTCCGTCGGTTCTACGACGACCATATCATAGACAATGTACGTGTACTTCACATCATCAAAAGTAACGGAAATGGTGTCTCCGTAGGTAAGAGTCGGCAGGAGGGAAAATATCGTTTTATAACTTTTCGGATTGTAAAACTGGGGAAGGGTGGAGTGGCCGAATATCACCGTATTGCCGTACTGCCCGGGAAGCGGCGTCCCTCCATAATGGACAAGGCTTTCACTCAAGTCATCTCCGGCAACCATGACAATCGCATTTTCAATTTTTAATTTCGGGATGGAAACCGAATAGGTATTCACCGGAGTGACACCTTTTTTCTGCGGATGCGTCGGAAACCAGGTGTTTGCATTAGAATAATCAACCGCTTCACCCGACCCGCTAATAGCCAACGAATTTAAATTCATCGTGTCTTCCGAAACAGGAGTAATCGTTTGAACAAAAAGCTGTTGGGCAAACGTAGAAAAAGCAAATATCGGCCACACAGTCCAAACCAATAACCCCAATCCTAATCCGATAAATCCCAAAGAAACGATGCGCGGAATTCTCAGCCTTTTCTCATACGTCTCTTTAACGTAGCGATACAATGCCATAATAGAAATGTGGGTTACTCAACGGTTGTTACGATGACGGATATATGATCAGGATTTTTCGGAAGTATGTCTTTTTTCCACGCTGACCGGAACATAAATTCAGCACTTGCTACTCCGGGAATAGTTTTCAGCTCATCCTCAACGTCAATGAGTTTTTTTCCTGCAATAGTGTTTTTTACAAATGATGAGTCAATGGTCGGAATTGCGCTGGCGGTTAGTGAGGCTTTTGCGGTCATTGTACCGTCTTTGGCTACCGTGACATTTCCTACTGTTACAGTTGTCCTGCCCGGATTCACGGAATACCCTTGGGGAATATCCTGTTGGGCAACTCCAGAAAGAAGTGCTTTGACGTCCTCTTCATTATATGTATATGCGGAAACGGACACCGACAAAGAACCATGGAGGTCTTTTGCCTCCTGATCGATCTCTTCCGTAAACTGTTTTTCCTTTACTGCTGTTTTTACGGTTTGATCAATCATACGGTCTTTACCGGTAACACTTTGGACCAGTTCCGCTTTTGCTTTCTCAATAAGATCCGCTGTTAATGACTTGACAAACGTATCATAATCAGTACGAGACACGACGGTCACTTCTTTGCTGGTTCCTCCGGTAAACGGCTGTTCATTTCGGGCAACTAATACACTGCTTTGGTATTCTTTCAGGGTAAATTCCTTATTTGCTTCAATATTCCCTTCCGTGCCAACTGCAACTGCTGTTACTGGAGCGGCCGCTTTCCCAAACACTGTCTGTCCTTGGGATAAATTCGTCGAAGCAGACGCGACAGAAACATCAGTATCCAACGTAAACTGAAGCCCGCCGATGGTCAAAACCGTACCCTTTTTTAAGGTATATGCAGTTCCTTCCGATTTATTAAATATGGTTACCGTACCTTTTGCCGGATCTCCGATTTTTTTCTTTCCCGTTGCCGCCATGGTTTTTTCTCCGGAAACGACTTTTTCCAATTTTTTTCCCGGTATGATTTTGTTTTGGGTGTCAATAACTGTTGCGACCGGATCGATAACCACCGTATCCTCACGTGTTATGGTTTTGGGCAAAACAGCCAGCGTAACCGTTGCCCGGGGAAGATACTGGGTCACTCCCCAAAAACCGCCTCCTAAAACGACTACCAAAAGAATTCCGATACCGACGAGTTTTTTCGGAGTTCTATAAAAAATCCGGCCTAGCGTACGGATCACACTCCCGAATCCCCGCCTCACACGAAAAGTCGGAATCGCTGATCTTTTTTCTTGTGAGAAATCATCAAATATTTCTTTTTCATGTACCAGGTGATGCTCTTTTTGGAGCAGATTCTCTTTTTTTTCTTCTCTGGAAAATTCCAGCGGATTTTCAATAGCTTCTATCTTCTCTGTATCAGCCTCTTTTTTGACGGCACGGGTGTCACCCTCATCGTCAGCGGGTTCATGAAATCCAAGCGTTTCGGGCTGTACCACAACCACGTGCGCCCTCCCTTTCTCTTCCCTTGCAATAGGAAGCGGTTCTTCAACCAATGGTTCTTTCTTTTCTGGTTTCTCTTCTTCCGGTACTTCCTTCTCTCCTAATGGTTCCTCTATCTTCTCTCCCGCTTCTTTTGTGCTGCTTTCAGATGGCCCCTCTTCAATCAGCTCATGGGTAATCTCACCTGCCCCTGCCGAAACCACAGTATCAATGATGTGTTCAAATGGATATATGTCAATTTTTGGGTAATGAAGAAAATTGGCACGTGCCGTCCACTGGTGCCTCAGAAGAACGGATTTTACCTCCCCTGTCCGAACATCGTCTGATCCATATAAAAGAATTCGGGAAGGGAGTACGTCTGCATCCGTACAGGATTTAAGAGCGTTTTCAATATCCTCCCCTTCGGACTGGGACTGTTCAACGGAAATGGAAAATGCAAGCCTGCCGACGCGGTAAATACTGATAGCAAAATCCCGTTGGGTGACCCCGATCAGGATAACGCTGGTCGGGATGCCTTCGGTTTTCCGCAAAAAATGGGCAATACCGGTAGAGAGCGGTACAAATCCCAAAGGGGATAATTCCAGAATCGTCGTTAACTGTTTGAGTTTCGGACGCACGGATTTTTCGATATCTCCCTCTTTGGTTAAGAATTGCTCGCCTAGGCCAAACACCACTTTTGATAATTTCGTTGACCCCGTCCCTTCTTCCAGTTTTCCGATTGCGTGATCTGCCATGCGGATACGGTCTTCCCAGGAGGGGGATATTGCCCTCTCTGAAGTAGAGCCCAAAATGCGCGGTTTTTTTCCTTCATCCAACACCCAGGAAGCAGCCTGAATATATGACTCATCAAGAATAAGGGAAAGAAAGATCTCGGGTTCGACCTTCGGTGTTTTGTTTACCAGTTTCTGAATTTTTTCAAACAGTTTCATGCTTTGCCTCGCCGTAGTCAGATACCGTACGGCATCTGACGAAGGCGGACCAACCCGCAATCGCCAAAATGAATGCTATTGCAGGTGGGCGTATATCCTTCTAATCCCAGAGGCAGCGGATTCCTCTTTTATTATTGTAAAGTGGCCAAGCTCTCCTGTAAAGCGAATATGAGGTCCTCCGCAGATTTCTTTACTGAAATGTGAAATTGAATATACTTTTACCCTGCTCCCGTATTTTTGGACAAAAAATCCCAAAGCTCCGCTTTTGACTGCATCATCTTTATCCATCTCTTCAACCGTAACCGGTAGATTCTTTTTTATTTGAACATTTACCATATCTTCAACCTTTTTCAATTCTTCAGGAGTCAATTTCGTCGGATGGGAAAAATCAAACCGCAACCGCTCTACCGTGATATTACTCCCTTTCTGCGATACATGGTTCCCAAGTATCATCCGCAGCGCCTGATGGAGA